>DATEQI010000266.1:0-11295 GCA_035272805.1 Alphaproteobacteria bacterium
ACGGCGGGGACGCTTCCGCCGAAGGAAGGGCCGGGGCCGGCATGCTCTTTGGTATCGATCTCAGAGAGCGCAATTTCGCGCGCATCCGCGTCGCTTAGAGGCTGACCCGAAAATGAGTGCGTTATTTTCAGTGCATTGGCCACCATCCATCGTCATTCCCGCGAAAGCGGGAATCCATTCTCGGTCCGGTGCCGGGCTTCAAACATGGACCCCCGCTTTCGCGGGGGCGACGAATAGTGCATTGAAAATGAACGGATCATTTCGAGTCAGACTCTTAGGCTTCTGGGATCGGAACGACCGACACGAGTCGATGCAAAAACTCAAGAAGGCTTTGGCAAGACCATGAACGAGACCTCCCTATTGCCGCCTGTTCGGACTGCTGCCCCGCAGGTTTGGTCGCCCGGCGGCAAGAAGGCGATCACCACCTTGAGCGAGCACATCGTCGAGGTGATCAGCGATTCCGGCGAGGGCGCGCAGAGATGCGGCCAGTCCCTCGGCGCCATCGCGGCGCGGATGGGCAACGGCGTCTGGACGGTCGAGATCATCCCCGCCGAAATCCGGCCGCCGGCGCGGAGCGTCGCGGGTGCGAGCGGAAACCGCATTCGCCTGGGCTCCCGCCGCGTCACCAACGGGGGCAACGAGACGGACCTCGTGGTGGCCTTCAACGAGCAGGTGCTTCTCGGACGGGTGCAGGCCGGAGAGCTCAAGCCCGGCTGCATCGTTCTTCTCGAAAGCAAGTGGCGCGAGGATCCGGATGCGGCGATCGCGGCATCCTACGCGGCGATCCACGACCAGCTCGTGACGGCCGGGTACAAGGTGCACGAGATTCCGATGGAACGGGAGTGCCTGACCGTCGTCGCCGATGCGCGGCGCGGCAAGAACATGTTCGCGCTCGGCATGCTCTGCAGCCTCTACAGCCTGGATCTCCAGCTGGCGCGCGAGCAGATCGCGCTCACCTTCGGCAAGAAGGACGAGAGCGTGATCAAGTCGAACGTCAAGCTCTTGGAGGCGGGCCACGATTGGGCGGAGCGGAACCTCGACCTCAAGTTCTGCATCCCGGCGGAGCGGGTCACCGAGCCGCAGATCGTGATCAACGGGAACACGGCGATGGCGCTGGGCATCCTTGCCTCGGGCATGGAGGTCTGCGCCATGTATCCGATCACGCCGGCGACCTCGGCCTCGCACTATCTGAGCGACGTCTTCGAGAAGGTGGGCGGGGTGGTCCATCAGGCGGAGGACGAGATCGCGGCCTGCGCCTTCGCGATCGGGGCCTCCTACGCCGGCAAATGCACGGTCACGATCACCTCCGGCCCCGGCTATTCGCTCAAGCAGGAGGCGATCGGGCTTGCGGTGATGGGCGAGATTCCGCTGGTCGTCGTGAACGTGCAGCGCGGCGGTCCCTCGACCGGCCAGCCGACCAAGGCGGAGCAGGGCGACCTCTTAGCTGCCATGTTCGGCAGTCACGGCGATGCGCCCAAGGTGGTCATGGCGGCAAGCACGATCGAGGACTGCTTCTATTCGATCATCACCGCGCGCAAGATCGCCGAGACCTTCAACATGGTCGTGGTCGTGCTTACCGACGCCAATCTGGCCACTTCCCAGCAGCCCTTCCCGCGGCCGCAATTCAGCGAGGCGTGGGTGGCGCCGCCGGTCGACCAAAGCGGGGTCCCCGCCGGCGCGAAGCCATACGACTGGGACGCCACGAGCGGCCTCGCGCGCCGCTTCATACCGGGTCAGCCTAACGGCATGCACACGCTCACCGGGCTCGCCCATGACAGCCTGAGCCACGTCGCCTACGACCCGGAGAGCAACGAGCAGGGCATCCGCGCCCGCAGCCTGAAGCTGGCCGCGCTGCAGAGGACGCTGAAAGCGCCGCCCGTGTTCGGCGACCAGACGGGCGAGCTTCTGGTCGTCGGCTGGGGCAGCACCAAGGGTGCGATCGAGGAGGCCGTGGAGAGCCTGCGCGAGGAGGGCCGCAAGGTGTCCTCCCTGCACCTGACGTTCCTCCAGCCCATGCCGCCCGGGATCAAGGAGATCATGCAGCGCTTCAAGAAGGTCGTGACGATCGAGAGCAACTGGTGCGACCGGCCGGACGACGAGATCATCGACGAGACCAATCGGCGCTACTCGGCCGTGGCGATGCTGCTGCGCTCGCGCTACCTGATCGACGTCGACTGCTGGAGCGAGGTGCGGGGCGAGCCCATCAAGCCCAATACCATCCGCCGCGTGATCCTCGAAAGATTAGCTCGGCATTGAGAGGACGCCATTATGACCATTGCCGCCACTGAATGCCTGCTCCGGATGTACGACGAGCATTACGAGCTCGAGGACTACCAGAGCGGCGTGCCGCGCTGGTGCACCGGGTGCGGGGACAACGCCATCCTTACGGCCGTGCAGCGGCTCTGCCGCGATGAGGAGCTGCGGCCGGAGAAGACCGTGTTCGTGTCGGGGATCGGCTGCTCGAGCCGCTTCCCCCATTACATGAAGACCTACGGGTTCCACGGCATCCACGGAAGGGCACTTCCGGTTGCCGAAGGCGTCAAGATGGCGCGGCCGGATCTGCATGTCTTCGTCAACACCGGCGACGGGGATTGCTGCAGCATCGGCGCCGCGCACTGGATCCACGCCATCCGCTACAACATGAACATGACGGTGATGCTGCACGACAACCAGATCTACGGCCTGACCAAGAAGCAGGCCTCGCCGACCTCGCCCAGGGGGCTCAAGAGCAATACCACGCCGAGAGGCGCCTACCTCGAGGGGCTCAACCCTCTGACCGTGACGCTTGGAGTCCAGAACGCCTCCTTCGTGGCGCAGGTGGTCGATTGGATACCGGAGGTGCTTTACGACATCATTAAGGCGGCGTTCCACCACAAGGGCTTCTCCTTCGTGCGCATCATCCAGCGCTGCCCGGAATGGCTGCCCGATCTGCTCGATCCCTGGCTTCATGATCCCCAGAGGGTCCTGCTCCTCAACCACGAGCAGGGCATCCGCATCAGTCCGGCCATTGCCAAGGTCTACAAGACCCAGGAGCAGCACGACCCCGCGAATCTCAACCGGGCGCGGGAGATCGCCTCGATCCTCGATCCCATCCCCGTGGGCATCCTTTATCGCAATCCGGACGTCCCCTGCTACGAGGAGCTGAGGCAGAGCGCGCAGCTGCGCTCGAGCGCGCTCATCAAGGCGGGGCTCGAGAAGGAGTTCGACAAGTTCACGGTCTGGCCGCAGAAGACGGAAGCGCGGGTTGCGTCCACCCCTTCAAGCGTTCACGCGTCCTGAAGACGGAGCCGGAAAAGGGTCTTCGCGAGCCCGGCTCAACAATGAAAGGCGACATCGGCATGCAAGGCGGACCTCAGGCGTATGCCGCTTTTTATCTGACGGGGAGGCGGCCGGGCGGCGCGCTCGACGCCATCGACGGGCTGGACTTGCGTCCCGCCCTCTTCGCCGCGTATCGGGATTTGACCAAGCTTCGCTACGACTTTCCCCTGGTGCTTTTAGACGCCGGCGCGGGCGAGGCATCGGTGCAATCCCTCTCCGGCCTCTTCGACAAAGCCCTTCACGAGATCGCCCAAGGTGGCGACGGCGAGCGCCTCAAGAGGCATGCGCTCCGGCTCGAGCAGGAAATCCGCACTCTCGTCGCCGAGGGCGCCGGCGGATCGCTGTCCGCACTCTCCGAGGTGGCCGCAAGCCGGCTCACGACGAAGAAGGATGATCTGTTGCGGGACAGCCTGACCCGCGTCCGCGCCGTCCTCAAGGCCGACGGCGAGGTCGTCGATTGCGACCAAGCGATGCCGGTGCGCTTCCTCAAGCACGTCTGGCAGACGGTGCAGGGGAAGAAATCCCGGACATTCCGCGCGGAGCTCAACAGGCTGGCCGTGAAGCTTTCCGACATCCTCAAGGCCGATTTCGTGCGCTCGGAGGAAGGTCGTAGCGCTGCAAGCCTCAAGGCCTCGATCGGGCCGGCGCATGAGGCGGCCTTCGATTTCAACGCGATGTCGCGCCTGCTCGGCAAGGCCGCAGGCACGGCCTCGCTCTCCGAGAGCCGGCGCCAACGGATCGGCTGGCTGCTCTCGGTGCTCCAGTCCCAGAAGTTCTTCGCGCTCTCGGATGGGGCCGGCAAACCAGGGGAGGCTGCCGCATCCTACTCTTTCGTCTGCGCGAGCTGCACCGCTGCCGTCGAGGCCTACCGCGAGCGCCTGCCCAAGATGATCGAGCTCGCCAAGGCCATCGCGACCGCCGAGCTCGAGATCGACGGCGAATACCAGGAAGCGCGGCACGATTCCTTCTTCGCGGACTTCGGCGCGAACGGGCTCGATCCGAGGGATACCGCCTTGTTCCCGGACTATCTCGTCTCGCTCAACGCCGCCCAAATGACGCCCGCCGAGATGAGCAAGCTGGCGGAGGTTCTATCCGCCGGCTTGCCGATGAAATTCCTGGTCCAGAGCGACGACATCCTCGAGCCGTCGCCGATGGGCGACGGACACCCTACCCTCGGCTCGCGCGGCAAGCTGATAGCGAGCTCGATGATCGGATCGGGCGAGGTCTACGTGCTGCAGTCGAGCGCCTCGAACCTGCTCCGCTTCCGGGATCGCATCTTGGGCGGGCTGGCCTACAACGGGCCCGCCCTCTTCAGCATCTTCTCGGGTGCCACCGGAAATGCCGGCGACCTCCCGGCCTATCTGATGGCGGCGGCAGCGATGGAGTCGCGCGCCTTTGCCGCCTTCGTTTACGATCCCTCGGCAGGGCCGGACTGGGCGTCGCGCTTCCACCTCGAGGACAATCCTCAAGCGGAGCTCGACTGGCCGGTCCACAGCCTTGCCTTCGAGGACGAGGCGCACCAGAGGGTTCCCGAGCGCCTCGCCTTCACGCTCGTCGATTTCCTGGCCTGCGATCGGCGCCTGGCCAAGGATTTTGCCAGGGTCCCGCGCGCAGAATGGAACGGACACATGGTCCCGGTTCCCGAGTGTCTGGCCCACGCGCCGAACGGCCTGCCCGAGAAGCTGCCCTCTCTCTACATGGTCGACCGCGACAACGTGCTCCAGAAGGTGATCGTCGGCAGCACGCTGGTGCGGGAGGCGCGGCGCTGTGCCGAGATGTGGCGCAGCCTGCAGGAGCTCGGCGGCATCCATAACTCGCATGCCGAGCGGCTCCTCGCAAAGGAGCGCGCGGCGTGGCAAGAGCAACAGAAACGCGAAGCCGAAGCACGCGGAAGCGCGCCGGCACAGGCGAAGGAGACGCCGGCTGCAGTGCCGACGGCACCGGCGCCGGCGTCGGCACCGGCTCCGCAGCAGGCCGAAGCGGAGGCAGAGCGGCCGTCCGACGAGCCTTACATCGAGACACCGCGCTGCAACAGTTGCAACGAGTGCACCCAGATCAACAACAAGATGTTCGCGTACAACAAGGACAAGCAGGCGTATATCGTGGACCCCGCGGCCGGAACCTATCGTCAGCTCGTGGAAGCCGCCGAGAGCTGCCAAGTGTCCATCATTCATCCCGGCAAGCCGCGAGATCCGAATGAGGCGGGGATCGAGGAATTGATGGCGCGGGCCGAATCTTTCCTCTAAGTCCGCGCGAAACGACCGCTCCTATGGACGCAAAGCGGGCGGTCAACAGGGAGGCTTGGGAGGCTTGATTGTCCGACCCCTTTTCTCTTGGGTCGGACACTACTCAAATCCTGAGGCACTTGGGGGGCTCATGGTCACCATGAATGCGGGCCGAATTGGCCCGGGTCTTGATCGTGTCGAATGCGCGATTATCGCCATCCTCACTCGGACGCGGCATCTTTCCACGCAGCTTCTCGCGTGGGAAGTCGCGGCGCCATTCGCTCAACCGTCCCCGACGATCTACGCCAGCGTGCGCAAAGCGGCCGATCATTTGCAGCGGGAAGGCGTCTTGCGGCGCACTCGCTACGGCGAATGGATGCTCGCCGACCCCGCGGCGCACAGCGAGACGAAAGAGCGCCTAGCGGCCATCCTGGGGATGCTCGGCAGTGCGCATGATGGCGAAATCCTGGCGGCGGCGAGGGCCGCAGAAGCGGAACGCAAGCGCCTTGGTGCTACCTGGCAACAGCTGCTCAGCGCGCCGTCGCCGGCATCCCACGCATGCGCTGCGTGAAATCAACGCACCTGAGCGCATTCGCGCAAGTCTCAGCAGCGCGTGATACCTTGGTCGGTCCGCGACCGCTGTTCTCCCGGCGCCCGGAAACGTGCAAGGCGGCCCTTGCCGGGGTTCCGCCCTTCCGGCCTGGGGACCAAGCGGCGATGAGAGATCGGACGTGGGTGCCGGCACGGTTTGCCTCGGCCCTTCCTTCATAAAATCAAAATCTTTGTGATTTCCCGCGTTTCATCAACGTGGCTAATATTGCCTGAGAGAGGTGGCTTGAATGGGGTTCATCGAAATCTGGTGGGCCATCGGCTTTCCGATTTCGCTCGCGGCGGTCGGGTTGGGAACAACCTACGCCATGATCGACGCCTCATCGTCCGAATTCTGGTTTGCGCGAATTGCATACACGGTAGCCGCCTTTGATATTGTTGGCTTCCTCACCTATTGGCTTTGGGCAGTCCTAGAATGGCCCCCTCTCTTTCGGCTCGCCTTGGGAGCGTTAGCCGTGCCGATTTTATTCCTCGGCCTGGACCTGACCCTTCAGTGGGTTGATCTGCAAGAAGTTCGGCTCTCGGCGACATTGACGCCGAGAAACGTTGAGACGCCGCCGATACCTGCCGCTTGCAAAGTCCCCACGGGTGCGGTCATGGTATTCATGGGGTCGAATCTCGCCATAGCGACAAAAATGCCGAGCACCATTGTTCAAATGGGCGACCGGGAAATGCTCACCGTCGACATGAGCGCGCGTCAACGCCTGATCATCAAGACGCTGCGAATTTTCGACGAAAATAATGAAGCAATCGCGCGCATCGAGGACGATGACGTTTGGGTCGCTCCTTCCGCGCGGCATGAGAAGCCGGATCAAAGCACCTTCGTCGTGTATGACCAGAATAATGCCGAGGTATTGAGGATTTCGTACTTGAACATACAAGCCGTATCGGTCAGGGGGCAATTCCACGGCGAAAATCTGCCTCCTCTTATTATTGGAGACGATAAAGTCCAGTTGGGAGATAAGACGTTCGTGGTCACCTGTTTTGGAGATTTAGGTCGCGGCGGAATTTTACAGAGCCAATGACGGCGGCTTGATCCAATAGCGCCTTATCGTAAACGCCATTCGTTCGGCACTACGCACAATGTCGGCGAGTTCCGTAAGCCTGCTCGCGACCCCAGTAGCCATAAAGGGCATAACCTTAAACTCCGCATGTGTGTTCGGCTGTGCTAGACTGTGCACATATGCAGTCGAGGAATGACGAGATGGCAAAGAGCGCGACGATGACGGTGCGAATACCGCCGGAGGTAAGCACGAAGCTGGGTGCGCTTGCGCGTGATTTGAAGCGGAGCAAATCCTATCTAGCCGGCGAGGCGATCGTCTCATTCGTTGAGCACAACGCTCAGCAGATCGAGGAGATAAAGCGGGGCTTGTCGGAGGCGAATTCCGGGGCTCCCGGTGTCGCTCATTCCAGGGTAGAGAAGTGGGTCAAGTCATGGGGCACAAAGCGCGAGCTTAAGCGACCGCGCGCGAAAACCTAGTGGCCCATGGAAATCATCTGGCGCGAGGCCGCGCTCAACGGCCTTGAAAACGCGCGCCGCTATATTGCGGAACACAATCCCTCCGCTGCCGATCGCATTTTCGAGGCAATTCTCTCATCGGTAAAGCGCCTCGCGGACATGCCTAAAATCGGGCGCCCAGGACGTGTGTCGGGCACCCGTGAGCTGGTCATTGTCGGCACGCCTTACGTCGTGGCCTATGCGGTGGTCGCGAAGCGGATCAACATCATTGCCGTGCAGCATGGGGCCCAAGAATGGCCCGAGCACTTCTGATACCGTTCGCCAATTGCTGACGCCGCGGCAGTCGGCGCTCCATTGGGAGAAACAGTCCCTCAAAAGGAAAACGGCTCAACCAATCCGTATCTCACCGTTGACTAAGTCTTTGAATTGATGGTGCCGACGCGAGGATTTGAACCTCGGACCTACTGATTACGAATCAGTTGCTCTACCCCTGAGCTACGTCGGCGCCGAATGGCGGAAGGGGCGGCGGCAGAAGCCGCCCTTGATGGGCGCGGCGAAGCTACGCTCGGCCCGGCTCTCCGTCAACCCGAAGGCAAGGCCGCGACGGTGCCGCGGCACCCGCGGCCCGTCTCCCACCGCCCGCCGCCCGTCCAGGCAGCACGCGCCGAATAGTTGCAATTCCGTGCGTTTCGGTTTACTCTTGTAAGTAGAATTTCTTCGTGATGATTGAACCAACGGGCGTACCATGCCGAAGGCGCTCTCGACCCTCGTCCTCTTCGCCGCGCTCCTTGCTGGTGCGCTTGCGACCGCGGCTCCGGCGGCCGCCGCGAGCGAGGTGGAGAGGCGCGTGTGGGCGAGCCCTACCTCCTGCCTCGAGGTCGTCACCCTCGAGCATGGCCGCATGGCCGAAGGTGCAGCCCCTCGACTGCGGGTCGCCGCCTGGAACATCGAATGGTTCCCCGACCATACCGACGTCGGCTGGCTCGCCTGCGCCATTGCCTGGATGAACCTCGATCTCCTGGGCATCGTCGAGATCCGCGACGGCGAGAGGGCGCGGGCGCAGATGGAGGCACTCCTGGCCGAGCTCGAGCGCTTGACGGGCGAGCCTTGGCGGGTCGATCTGCAGCGTTGCGGTGCGAGCTCGAGTCAGCACGTCGGCTTCCTCTGGAACGCCGCCCGCCTGCGCCTCCTCGCCGCCGACGACGCCTGGCCGCTCAACGCCCGCGCCCGCGGGCCCGAGGAGCCGTGCGCGGGCTGGCTGCGGCCCGGGCGGCATGGCTATTTCGCCCCCGCCGAGGGCCCAGGTGCTGGCTTCCACGCGATCGTCGTGCATCTCAAGAGCGGGGCGACGGAAGCCGCCGCAGCGGAGCGCGCGCAAGCTCTCAGCCGTCTCGCGCAGGCGACGGCGTCGCTCGCTCCCGATGGCGCGCGCGTCCTCCTCCTCGGTGACTTCAACACCATGGGCGACGGCGGCCGCGGCTCGGCCGAGGCCGAAGTGCGCGGCCTGGCGACGCTCGCCTCCGCGAGCGCGCTCGACCTCAGCCAGGGGACGATGGCACCCGCCTGCACCGAGTATTATCGCGGCAAGGGCGGCCGCCTCGACCATGTGCTGGCGAGCCGCGCCATGGGCACGATCGAGCCCGAGGGCGCGCGCGTGAGCGGCTACTGTGCCGTGGCGGGCTGCGCCCCCATTTCGCCCTGGCGCGCTCGCGAGCGTCCCGCCGCTTACCAGAGCCTCTCCGACCACTGCCCCGTCGTGGTCGAGATCGGAGACGCCATGCCGAGCCGGGCAAGGAATTAGGCCCGCAACGGGCGGCGCTAGTGCTCGGAATCATGGATACGTGAGACACCCCCCTCCCTACCCTCCCCCTCAAGGGGGGAGGGATTTAGGTGGGCGACTTCAACAACTTTCCCCTCCCCCTTGAAGGGGGAGGGTAGGGAGGGGGTGACGCTCGAATTTGCGAGCGTTGGCCCTACACGCCTGCGTCGGTGACCGCCTCCGCGGGCCGCGGGGCCTCGTTTGCCGCCAAGCTGCTTTCAGCCGGCGGCACGGCAGGCACCTCTTTTCCGAGCTCCTCCAGGCGCTCCAGCGCCGGTGCGGCCGCATGCGACGGGCTGCGCCAAGCGAGCGCGCCATAAGCGCCGCACCCGCGGCAGAAGGGCGCCCACTCGCCATGCGCGGCACCGCAGCGCGCGCACACCCATTGCGGCTCGGGCTCGGCGCGCGCGGCGCGCGAGAGCCACGCCCGCGCGGCGGCGCCGTCGCCATGCTCGGCCTCCTCGAGTGCCGCCCACAGCCGGCAGGCGCGCACGCTCGCGCGCGCGCCCTCCGTGCGCGAGAGCTGCTCGAGCGCGCGCCGCGCCTCGCCCCAGAGGCGCGCGGCGATCGCCGCCTCGGCGAGCGCCAAACGGCTCTCGAGGTGCGCAGGGCGAAGGGCTGCCAGGCGTTGCATGCGCATCATGCGTTGCAGCGGCTCGGCCTCCCCGCCGAGCGAGAGATACTGCGCTGCGAGCGCCGGGTGCGGCAGGCGCTCCCACGCGCGCTCGATCACGCGCTCGGCGCGCCGGCGCTTGCCGCTCTCTCTGAGGAGCCGCGCTGCGGCGAGGGCTGCGGGTATTAAGGCGGGATCGAGCGCCAAAGCCTTGCGCGCGGCTCCGAGTGCCGCCTCGGAATCGCCCGCGGCCGCGGCAGCGAGGCTCTCCTCGTATAGCGCGATGGCGCGGTTGCGCACGCCCTCTTCGGCCGTCATGGTGCCCCGCCGCACGGCAAGGCGCGCGGTCTCGCCGGCACTCCGCCAGTCGCCCGCGCGCGCCTCGAGCTCATGGAGCGTCGCGAGCACCCACTCCGTCTTGGGCCGCAAGAGCTTGGCGCGGCGCGCAAGCCCCAACGCCCTGGCGGTATCGCCCTTTTTCGTCGCCTGCATGATGAGCCCGCGCAGGCCGAGGAACTCGGTCTCGCGCCGCTCGAGCATCGCCCTGAAATAGCGCTCGGCCGCCGCCTCGTCGCCGTTGAGCTGGGCCGCCTGGGCCGAGAGCAGCATGGTGAGCGGAGGCTCGTTGAGCAGCACGTCGGCGCGCCGGGCCTGGCGCCGCGCCTCCGCCGCGTCGCCGGCCGCGACCGCGACCATGCCTTGCGTGAGCGCGTGGTAGCCCTTGAGGCGCCGGTGCTCGCGCCGGCTGCGCGCGAAGGCGCGCGGCGCGCGCCAGAGCCAGCGCCAAAGCTGGTAGAGCGCTGCGGCGGCGGCCGCGATGACGGCAACCCCCGCGGCAAGCACCGCAACCGAGGTGTCGATGCGGATGTCGGCCCAATGGAGGGTGACGCTGCCCTGGTGATCGGCGAGCCAGGCAACGCCCGCGGCGAGGACAACGGCGAGAACGAGGTAGAATGTCGCCCGTATCATCATGGCTCAATCATGGCTCGCTGGCATGGCTCGCTGGCACGGCTCACTGGGCGCTCGCGGGCGGCTCGGCGAGGTGTGCTAACGCGCGGGTCGAGAGCTCGGCCGCAGCCGCATCGACCGCGAGCCGCGCCTTGGCACCCTCGAGCCACGGCTTCATCGCGTCCGCCGCCGGACCGCTGAGGCCGCCAAGCGCCGCAACGGCAGCCGCGAGATCGCCCGCCTGGAGCCGCACCTCGGCGCGGGAGAGGAGCGCATCGGGGGCGCTGCCTGCGCGCTCGCCGGT
>DATEQI010000267.1:0-6010 GCA_035272805.1 Alphaproteobacteria bacterium
AGCGAGGAGGCCGGCGTGCAGGGCCGCTACCATTTCCATCCCGAATGGGCGGGATACATGGGCAAGGCCTACAAGGCGCCGACCTTCCACGTCACCGCCGTGACCATGCGGCGCCCCGAGAGCAAGCCGATCATCTTCGCGCTTGCCGTCCATACGCTCGACGATCACAACATCGACACCACGGTGCGGGAGGCGGCCGTCTTCGAGCTCTGCGAGCGGCTGCAGCCCGGTATCGTTCAAAACGCGGTCATTCCCTACTGCATGACGGACTGGGGCGGCTGCATCATCCAGGTCAAGAAGCGCCACCAGATCGATGAGGGATGGCAGCGCAATTTTCTCTCAGCCATCCTGTCATGCTCCCAGGGCATGCGGCTGGCGATCGCGGTCAGCGAGGACATCGACCCCTATTCGATGGACGACGTGATGTGGTGCCTGACCACGCGCGTCAACCCGCATACCGACATCCTCAACCCGATCCCGGGAGGCCGCGGCCAGACCTTCATGCCGACCGAGCGGATGACCGCCGGCGGCAAGCAGTGGACCGCATCCAATACCGTCTTCGAAGGCGGCATGGGAATCGACGCCACCGTGCCGTTCGGCTACGAAAACGACTTCCTCCGGCCCGTCTATCCGGTCGACCGCGTCAAGCCCGAGGATTTCTTCACCAAGGCCGACATCCAGAATGCGAAAAGACGGATGCAGGGCTGGGTGCATTCGCTGGCGCGCACCGGACGGTAGTGTCCTGGTTCTGAAATTCACCACATCAGGAAAACACTTGTCATTGCGAGGCGCCCGAAGGGCAACGAAGCAATCCAGCCCCGGCGTACGCCGGGGTTCGCACCACGCGCGCTGGATTGCTTCGCTGCGCTCGCAATGACGCTTATTCCCGGGTGAGACGAACTTCCGAAGCGCGACACTAGGACGTGCTTGCAGCGTTTCGCGCTCCGTGGTGCTGGGCCTCCACGAGCGAAGGCTCAGGAGTTGGCCTTGCGCTCCGCCCGGCGCGCGCTGGCCGCAGCGAGGTTTGCGCGCATCTTCGCCAAAGTGCGCATGAACGCCTTGATCTCGGCGGCGGGAATCCCCTCCGTCGCCGTCTGATTCACGTCGCGCGCGCAGGGCAAGACGCGCTCGCGAAGCTCGCGTGCGGAACGGGTCAGGAAGATGTTCGATTTGCGGCGGTCCGAACGGTCGCGAACGCGAACGACGAGGCCGCGCTTCTCCATCGCATGGAGTGCGGTGACGGTCGTGGGCTCGGTCGTGCCGGCTCGGTCGCTCAGCTCACGCTGGCTCAGCCCATCCCCCTCCCAAAGCGGACGCAGGAACCACCACATCCCATTGGTGATGCCAAAGGGCTGAATCCTTTCCTGGAGCTCGCGCTGGAACGCTCGATTCGCCCCGCGGAGCTGGTGACCGACGCTCTTTTCCGAGGGGTAGGTGAATCGCGGCTTTGCCTGGGTGCGCATGGCCTCTCTCGGATGGCAATCACAAGAAATAAAGGGCCGACAGTCTAACCGTTCGATGGCGCGCTTTGAAGCGCGCGAGTTCGGCTTTTATCGCGCCAGGACAAGAGCCCCGCTCATGAGGGCTCGCGATCGGCGTTCGGCGCGTTGGTGCGCCGCCAGGCCTCTGCGAGCGCCTTGCGATCGAGCTTGCCGCGCCCGGTCTTGGGCAGGCTTGCACAGAGGACGATTTCTTTGGGCGCTTTGAACGCCGCTATCTCTTCCGTGCAAAACTTCAGGATGTCGGATCGGCTCAGCCGGCAGCCGGGCTCGAGCACGACATAGCTCACCACTTCCTCGCCATAGATGCGATCGGGGACGCCGACGGTCGCGGCCTCAGCCACACCGGGCAAGCGCGCCAATAAGCCGTCGATCTCCAAGGGCGAGATGTTGACGCCGCCGCGGATGATGAGATCCTTCTCCCTGCCGGTGAGATGGAGGTATCCCTCGGAATCGAAACGACCCATGTCGCCGGTCCGCGCGCGTCCGACGGCGCTTACGTGGATCCCGCCGTCCGCCGCGATGTAGCGGAAAGGAAGGTCCGCAAAGGCGCCGACCTCGATGTAGCCGACTTGGCCCGTGGGCAGCGGACGGCCTTCCCGGTCGACGATCGCGGTGCGCAGATAAGGCAAGGGCTTGCCTGCGGCACCGAGGCGCCTCAACTCGCCGGTGCTGCCGGAGATCCAGCCGGTCTCGCTGGAGCCGTAGCCCTGCGCCAACCTGATGCCGAAGCGCGCCTCGAAGCGCTGCCATTCGTCCGTCAGGAGCGGCGCCGAGCTCGAGATCATGAAACGGAGATGCGCGAGCTCCGTACCTTGGGTACCGGCCTCGCCCTGCAGCAGCATATTGACGACGGTCGGATTGCCGGCGGCAATCGTCGCCCGCAGTCGCGCGATGTCGGAAAAAAATCGCGAGCGCGAGAATTTCCGGCGGAAGAGCAACGTGGCACCCCTGCTGAGCGTCGCGAGCGCGCTCAAGATCTGCGCGGAGGCCCAATTGAACGAGCGGTAATCGTAGAGCCGGTCCTCCGGTCCGATGCCGAATGCGCTCGCCGTGGCGGCGGCGTTGGCCAAGAGCTCGCGATGGCTCAGCACGACGCCTTTCGCTTCCGCCGTGGTGCCGGAGGTGAACACGATCGCGGCATCGCGCGGCTCCGCCGGGCGCGCGGCGGCAGGCGCCTTCGCGGCCATGCCCAGCTCGGCGAAGATGCCCTCCCCGCCCGTTGCGGACCACCGTCCCAGCGGCCGCCATGGCACTTGCATCGCGCCGGCGAGCGACTCGAGGCCAAGCCCTTCCTCGTAGAGCACCAATTTGGGGGCAAGCCCGCGCAAGATCGCAGCGAGGTTGCCGCGGTTCATCTCGACATGCACGGTGCAGATCGTGGCCCCCGCGGCAAGCACCCCGACATAGATCACGAGATGCTCGAGCGAGTTGTCGGCGAGGAGAACCACGCGATCGTTGCCGCCGATCCGGCGTGCCGCAAGATAGCCGGCGATCCGCCCCACCACCTCTTGCAGCTCGGCATAGCTGATCGAGCGGTCCTCGTCGATGAAGTGAAGATAGGGCTTGTGCGGATGCGCACCCGCCGCGCGCGCGAGCCACGCGCCGAGGGTCTGCGGCCCGAACTCGGGTGCTTCGGCCGGCGCCGCTGCGACGGGTTTGGCACCTTGCCTGCGCGCGCGCGAGTCGAGCGATGTTTCCGCCATCCGTGCCGCCGCCTGCCGAAATGTCCGCTGCCGCGATCGTCGGCCGTAAGGTACGATGCTTAGAGTTCGAAGTAAATAGCCGCCGCGGGCTCGACTAACCGGCAGGGTCAAGCAGGTGCCCTATGCCCTCAGCGGCACCGGATTCTTCCTCACGGCGGCTCGTGTCAATCGTTTGCGCTTGCGCCGGCCATCCCAAGGAAGACGAGAACAGCGCGGTTCAAGCGCACAATCTCCTCGTCGTCGAGACGCCCGATGCGGGTGCCGACTTTTGCCTTGGGCACGGTGGTGATCTTGTCCACCATCGGCCGGCACCGCACCCGGAGGCCGTTCGCCTCGTCCGGCTCGATCGGCAGGCGGAACAAGGGTGCCTCCGTCGGATCGGTCGTGAAGGCGCAAATCGTGATGGAATCCGTGGCGTCGAAGCGGTCGTCCTGCAGGATCACGACGGGACGCGGCTTGCCCGCATAATTCTTGCCGCCGGCAACGGTCCAAATCTCGCCGCGCCTCATGGAGCGCCCCAGGGGGCGGCGGATTCGGAGACCGCATCGATGAAGTCCTGGTCCGCCTTGGCGTGCCGACTATGGGCGACGGCGAGCGATTGCCGATGCGCCTTGGCCTTGAAGGACGGCGAGCGCACGTCGGGGACCCAGATTTGGATCGGCCGCAGGCCTTGCCGGCGCAAGCGCTCCCGATGCGCTCTGACCTTGTCCCGCGACGGCTTGGCTCGCGTTGAAGCAACCATGTCCCGCTCCCTATAGGTTACATGTAACCTAGCATGACGCGAGCCGCGGAGCGAGCGCAATCCCGGACTTGCTTCGGCGCGGGGAGCGGGACGGCGGCGCTTTGAGCCCGGCCACGAGTCCGACGAGCAAGTCCCAGCCGGAGGAGTGGCCGATCGCCGCAAGCCCTCGCGCGGCTCTCTCTGCAGCACCTGAATGTCCCGCCGCCAAGGCGTCGCACAGCTCATGCATCGCGCGAAAGCCGAGGCCGTCCGTCGCATCTCGGAGGAGGGAGGCGCTCACTCGGTTGGTCCGCCCTTGGATCGCCCGGCGGATGGCATGGCGGATCGTGCGCCCGCGCGGGCTCAAGCCCGGGTCGGCCGCGGCCAGCAATCGCGTCGCGAAAGAGATGCCTGCCAGATAGTCGTCGCCCGAAGGCGTAAGCCCCGGCCCCAAGCCTATGAGCGCACCTGCGGCGCGCGCGATTTCGTCCGGATCCCCCGCGCGCGCGGCATCCGCGAAGCGCGCCAAGCCTTCCCCGGCATGTGCCAAGGGGAAGTCCGGCGTGCCGCCGGCGAGGAGCACGCCGAGACCGCGCGGCCGCTCGAGCGACAAGAGCGCCGTGGCGAGCGTGCGCGCTCTCGCGACCAGAGCGGAGACACTTTCTTTGCTGGAGACGGGAAGCGAGGGTCGCCACACTGTCGACCGATCGAGCGACAAGAGGCCTTCCGACGCGTCGCTCGGCAACGCTGCCGAGAGAGCGATTGCGCGGGGATGGGGCAAGGGCTCTTTGCTCGTCAGCCATACCACCTCGTCGCCGGCAGCCCAGAAGGCGGAGCCGCCCGAGTCCGCAAGGCGGCGCACGACGCCACGACTTGCCCGCACTGCCGCGAGCGCGGTGCAGCCGATTGCGCTCGCCGTCAGTATCCCGACGGCCAGCGGCGGCTCAGCGGATGCTCGAGCCAAGGTCATCTCCGGCCTCTCCCATCGCGATGGTCAGCCGATTTCCAAGCACGCGCGGCGGATTCGCGCAATGTGAATTTGCGGGAGCCGCTCAAGTTGTCCACATATGGCCGGCTCAAGTACGCTATCGCGCCAACTTGAGGGCATGCTCAGTCCGGGGCGATCAAGGGCAGCCTCGGAAAATAGCTGCGATAACGCGCGGCGTCGCGCGTCAACAAGCGATACCCGGCAATGGCGGCATGGGCGCCGATAAAGAAGTCCGGAAGCGCTGATCGCTTCGTTCCCCCTCGTTGCCGGTAGGCGAGATATGACTTGCCGGCGAGAAAGGCGGCCTCATAGGGAATCGCCTCGCGCTCGAACATTGCTTTCGGCAGTGCCGCGTCCAGATCCTCGATCCGCGAATAGCGAAGCGAGACCTCGGCATAGATGACCGGGTTGATGACCAGACGGAAACGATCGGCCACCCTCTCGACGGCCGCTGCCGACCATGAGAGCCAGCGAGGGTCTTCGGTCATGAGGTCGAGCAGAATGTTGCTGTCGATCATTATGGCGGTCATTCATCGTCACGGGTCAGCGCCATGATGGCATCGGTGCTCATGGCGATATCTCCACGTCCCCGCAAATGGGCGATCAGACGCGCCCCTCGGCCGTCCTTGTTCCGGCCAGCGGCGCGAACGATCCGCACCACCTTGCCGTCGAATTCGAAATCGACTTCCGTGTGCGGTAGAAGACCCGCCTGCTCGCGGATTTCGGCCGGGATGGTTACCTGTCCCTTGGATGTGATGCGCATGCCCGCCTCCTTACTCTTACATGTAAGAGTAAGGAGGCGGGCATGCGAAAGCAAGCCTGAAGCCATTTCTTCTGGTTGTCCGCGTTTGCCGGGGCGTTGGCCCCGCAAAAAGTTTTGCCCGAGACGCAGCTCCGTCAAAGAAGGTCCTTCAACAGCTCCGGGTGCTTGTCCAGGAGCCGGAACAGGTTGACGACGGCCGGAAGCGGTGCTGCCTCTCCGCGCTCGTAACGAGAGAATGCGTTATGGCCGCCGCCGGTCAGCCGCGCGGCGGCGACTTGGCTCAAGCCGAGCTTGTGCCGGATGCGGCGGATTTCCTCGGCAACTCGCTCGCGC
>DATEQI010000268.1:0-8285 GCA_035272805.1 Alphaproteobacteria bacterium
CGATGCAAGTCGTCTCTGGCGCGGCCGGCCACGAGAGGGTTCATTTCGAGGCCCCGAGCGCACGGCGGCTCCAGCGCGAAATGCATGCTTATCTCGACTGGTTCAACGGCAAGGACAGCATGGATTTGGTGCTGAAGGCCGGCGTCGCTCACCTTTGGTTCGTTACCATTCATCCCTTCGAGGACGGGAACGGCCGCATCGCGCGCGCCATTGCCGATCTGACGCTGGCGCGCTCGGAGGGTAGCGCGCAGCGCTTCTACAGCATGTCGGCGCAAATCCGCCGGGAGCGGGACGCCTATTACGACATCCTCGAGGCAACGCAAAAGGGCGATCTCGATATTACGCTCTGGCTCGAATGGTTCCTCGCTTGTCTCGAGCGTGCCTTCGAAGGTGCTGAGACCACACTGGCGGCCGTGCTTAAGAAGGCGCGCTTCTGGGAGGCGCATGCCGACGCATCCTTCAATCGGCGCCAGCGCGTCATCATCAATCGCTTGCTGGATGGCTTTGAAGGCAAGCTCACCTCATCCAAATGGGCGAAGCTCGCCAAGTGCTCACAGGATACGGCACTTCGCGACATCGACGATCTCGTCAAGCGCCGCGTGCTGACCAAGGACAGAGCCGGCGGCCGAAGCACGAGCTATTCGTTGGCGGAGGTCGATTAGAGTTCCGCGCTGGCATGCAAGGCCGTTGCGATTCACCGGCAAAGACCGCCGGACGGAAGCGTGCCTGGGGCGAGGTGCGCGGCGCCGACGTGCTCGGCAGCGACGAGGACGGCGGGTATTTGATCAAGGAGGGATAAGGCGCCCACTCTCGAACATTCGAGCGTCACCCCCTCCCTACCCTCCCCCCTCGAGGGGGAGGGGAAATTTTTTGATGTCAGGCTATGCATTTCCCTTCCCCCTTGAGGGGGAGGGCAGGGTGGGGGGTGGTGCTACGGCGCCCCGCCGGGGGCCTGGCAGATCACGTTGAGGAGCGCCTGGCGCCGCTCGCGCGTGACGGCGACGAGCGCGCGCGCGAGCGCTGCCGGCAACTCGGCCGGATCCTCGACGCGCTCGCCATAGCCGCCGGCCGCGGCGACGACCTCCTCGAAGGCGGGCAGCTCCTCGAGGTGGATGAAGGCCGGATGGTTGCTCTTGGCGGCAGCCCCTTCGGGGTACATGCCGAGGGTGGCGCGGCGCACCGCATTCCACATCGCGTTGTTGAAGACGACGGTGAGGATCGGCAGGCGGTGGAGGCGCGAGGCGTGGTGGCCGGCGACGGGGTTGGCGAAGAGATAGGCGCCGTCGCCGAGCGTGGCGATCACCAGGCGCTCGGGGGCGGCGAGCTTGGCGCCGAGGGCCGCTCCCAGGCCCCAGCCGAGGCCGGAGGCCGAGCTCGAGCCGAAGAAGCTGCCCGCACGCCTGAAGCCGCAATGCTCCTGCATGAGCGTGTACTCGTTGACCACGATGGCGTCGTCACCCTTCACCTCTTCGATGCAGTGGCTGAGCCAGGCGGGATGGATCGGCCTCGCCCCGCGTACCGAATCGCGGAGCGCTTGCCATTGGCCGTGGATGGCCGCGTGCCGCTCGGCGATGCGCGCGCGGCGCCGCTCGATGAGGCGCTTGTCGCAGCGGCTCTCGAGGAGATGCGCGAGCTCATCGAGGGCGCTGCTCACCCGCGCGGGAATCGCGAGGTCGCAAAGGAAGCCGCGGATGGGGTAGCGCTGGAAAAGCGGGTCGAGACCGATGTGGATGACGCGCGCGTGGGCCGGCGGCGAGACCCGGCTCGGGATCCACGGCACGTCGGATTCGAGCACCAGGACCGCATCGGCCTCGGCGACGAGCGGGGTGGGGTTGAAGCCGAGCTGCATCGGGTGATCGCAAGGTAGGGAGAGGTGACGCGGGCTGAACTGCACCACAGGGACGGCGAAGCGCTCCGCGAAGGCGGCGAGGGCCTCCACTGCCGCCGGATCGCGTCCGGCACTCGTGGTGAGGATGAGAGGATTTTCCGCCGCGGCGAGAAGTCTCGCGGCCTCGGCGAGGGCCGCCTCATCCGCGCGCGGGCTTGCCGCAGCGACGCGCCGTGCCGGCTGCTGGTAGCGCATCTCCGCGAGCGGGGCCGCGAGCACCTCGCGCGGCAAGGTCAGATAGACCGGCCCGCAAGGCTCGCTCCGCGCGAGCGCGAGCGCGCGGTCGACGACCGTCTCGAGCTGCTCGGCGTTCCTCAGCTCGTAATCCCATTTGACGACCTCGCGCAGCATGCCGGCCTGGTCGTACATCTCCTGGCCCCAGTGGATGTAGGCGTCGCGCGCGCCCGCGAGGCCCTCCTCGGTGAGCGGCGTGCGCCCGGCGGTGAAGAGGATCGGCACGTTCTCGCGCGCCGCGTTCAGCGCCCCGCAGATGGCATTCGCCGTGCCGACGCTGACGTGCACCATCACCGCGGGTACCTTGCCGGAGACCATGGCATAGCCGTGCGCCATCGACATGGCGAGGTTCTCGTGCACGGCGATCATGGGCTTGGGCGCCGGGCTCCCGATCGCATCCGCCTTGGCGAGCGCCTCCACGATCGGCGCGAAATCCGTGCCGGCGTTGGCGAAGAGATACTCGACCCCGCGCTCGGCCAAGAGGGCGAGATAGGCCTCGGCGACGCTTTCGACCTTGAGCGACTTCTGCGCCATGTCTCGCCTCCCCTTGAGTTGGCTCTTCCCTCTCTCTGCCTCGCGCGCGGTGTCAATCGGCAAGGATGATGGCGGAATCGAGATTGAGCGCCACCTCGATCTCCGAGCCGACCGGCGCCTGCTCGATCACCTCCCCACCCGGGACGCGCAGCTGCAGCATGCCGAGCTCGCCGGCGTCGACACGCACAAGCGTATGCGTGCCCTGGTAGACGTGCGTCAGCACCCGGGCCTTGATACGATTGTGCACCCGCTCGCTCGCATCCGCGATCGTCAAATGCTCGGGACGGACGAAAAGATTGACCATGCGGCCGTGATAGGCGCCGAGCCCGCGGCATGCTTGCATCTCGAGCTTGAGCGACGGCCCGAGCTCGAAGCGTGCCGCATCGCCCTCGAGCGTGCAGCGCGCGGGCGGCAGGCGATTGATCTCGCCGATGAAGGAGGCGACGAAGCTGTTGGCGGGATGACGATAGAGCTCGATCGGCGTCGACACCTGCTGGATCTGCCCCCGGTCCATCACCACGATGCGGTCGGAGAGGCTCAAGGCCTCGCCTTGATCGTGGGTCACGAACACGGTCGTGAGCCCCGTCTTGCCATGGAGCTCCTTGAGCTCGATCTGCATCTCCGCGCGCAGGTTCTTGTCGAGCGCCGAGAGCGGCTCGTCGAGCAGCAGCACCTTGGGCCGGATGACGATCGCGCGCGCGAGGGCCACGCGCTGCTGCTGGCCGCCGGAGAGCTGGCGCACGCGGCGGCCCTCGAGGCCGGCGAGCTTGACCATCTCAAGCACCCGGCCCACCTCGGCCGCGATCTCGCCTTTCGCGAGCCGGCGCATCTCTAAGCCGAAGGCGACGTTCTCGAAGACGTTCATGTGCGGGAAGAGCGCGTAGCTCTGGAACACCATGCCGGTCGAGCGCAAGTGGGGCGGTACCGCGGTCACCGACTTGCCGTCGATGCGGATCTCGCCCGAGCTCGGCGTCTCGAAGCCCGCGATCATGTTGAGGACCGTCGTCTTGCCGCAGCCGCTCGGCCCGAGCAGGGTCAAGACTTCGCCGCGGCGGATCGCGAGCTCGAGCTCGTGCACGGCCAGCACGGGACCGAAGCTCTTGCTCACGCGCACGAGCTCGACGGCGTTAGCACCCCTCGCCTGGTGCTCAGTGGCCATCGATCGAGAGCACCCGGCTGAGGCCCAGATATTGGTTGGCGGCGAACATGAGGGCGGTGGTGGCGATGATGAGGAGGGCCGAGATCGCGGCGATGGTCGGATCGCTGTATTCGCGGATGTAGCCGTACATGGCGACGGGTAGGGTCTGCGTGCGCTCCGCCGTCACGTAAAGCGAGGCGGTGAACTCGGTGAGCGAGAGCACGGCCGCGACGAGCCAACCCCCCGCCATGCCGGGTAGGAGGAGCGGCAAGGTGACCCGCGCGAGCACGCGCGCGGGCGAGGCGCCCAGATTGGCGGCGGCGCGCTCGAGACGGGGGTCGATGTTCTTGAGGCTCACATAGACGCTCCTCACCACGAACGGCAGCACCAGCACCACGTGGGCCGCGATCACGATTGCGTAGCTCCGCGATAGGCCGAGCCGCGCACCCAAAAGGAGGAAGCCGAAGCCCGTGGTGAAATGCGGCACGATGAGGGGCGAGGAGAGGATCGCCTCGAGCACCCCGCGCCCGGCGAACGAATAGCGGTCGACGAGATAGGCGAAGGCAGCACCTACCACAAGCGCGATCGTGGAGGCAAAGGCGGTGACGATCAATCCGTTGGCGAAGGCGTTGCGGAAATCGGGATAGGTGAGCGCCCTCGCGTACCAGCGCAAGGAGAGGCCTGAGGGCGGAAACTCGAGGAGCTCCGAAGGGCTGAAGGATGTCATCAGCACGACGAGTGCCGGAATCGTCATATAGACGAGGATCGCCGCGACCGCACCCCAGAAGAGGCCCGCTCTCAGCTTCGTTGCAAGCCCGGGGCTCAAGTGAGCGCCACCTTGGCCTCGAGCCGCCTCGTCGCCGGCCGTATCAGCGCGAGCGAGCCCAACGCCAGCACGAGCGCCACGAGACTCAAGACCGCCGCGAAGGGAAAATTGAAGGATGAGAGCCCCTGGAGATAGACGAGGTTCGAGATCATCAGCACCTTGCCCCCGCCGATGAGCTGCGGGGTGGAGAAGGCGCTCATGGTCCAGGCGAAGATCACGACGGTCCCCGAGACGATGCCGGGCATGGTGAGCGGCAAGGTCACGCGCCAGAACACGGTCGTGGGCCGCGCGCCGAGATTGGCCGCGGCGCGCTCGCAGTCGGCATCGACGTGGCCGATGGCGGTCGCGAGCAGGATGATCATCACCGGCATGGAGAATTGCACGAGGGCCACGATGACGCCGAAGCGGGTGTAGAGCAGCGCGAGCGGTGTCGAGATGAGGCCCAGGCCCTTGAGCACGCTGTTGAGGAAGCCGTCCGAGCCGAGCACCAGGATCCAGGCGTAGGTGCGCACGATCTCGCCCGTGAAGAGCGGGGTGATCGCCAGCACGACGAGAAGCGTGCGCACGGAATTGCGCCGCGCGCGCACGAGCGCATAGGCGATCGGATAGCTGAGCACGAGGGTCGCGAGTGCGGTCACCAGGCTGATGACGAGGGTGTCGAGCAGGACCCAGAGATAGATCGGCCGCCACACCCGCGCGAAATTGTCGAGCGTGAAGCCGCCGACCTCGAGCGAGCCCGGGATGAACGCATGCAAGCTGTACTGGAGCACGAAGGCGAGTGCCGCGAGGAAAAGGCCCGCGGCAAGCAACGCGGGCAGCAGGAAGGCGAGGAAGAAGGGACGCTGTCGCATGGATGAACCCTCACCCCAACCCTCTCCCGCAAGCGGGAGAGGGAGGGGCCCATCCCGAAGGGATGGGAGGGTGAGGGACCACCGTCCCTCTCAATGCATCATGTTCTCGGTGAACCAGTCCTTCCACTCCGGCAGGAGCTTGGCGCGCGTCTCGTCATCGATGACGATCGCCTGGGTCTTCCACTGCTCGGGCGTGGTGAAGACGCCGGGCAGCTTGGCGAGCTCGGGGTCGAGCTTCGCCTGCATGTTCATCGGCCCGCAGCGATAGAGCTCGCAGAGCTTCGCCTGCACGCCCGCGTCGAGGGCGGTATTGATGAACTGGTAGGCCGCCTCCAGATGCGTGGTGCCGCTGTCGATCGCGATCGCATCGATGCCGACGACCGCGCCTTCCTTCGGGATGGTGATCTTGATCGGGATCTTCTGCGACATCTGGTGGAAGGCGTTGATCGAGAGCAGCACCTGCACCGGCGTCTCGCCGGACTTCATCAGATCCTGGCTCGTCGCGTCCGATTGGTAGAAGGCCTTGATGCTCGGCTTGAGCTTCTCAAGAAGCGGGATGCCGACCTTCCAGTCCTGCGCGCTGCCGCCCGAGAGGAGTGCTGAGACCACGATGATGTGGCTGGGATCGAAATCGGGCAGGCCGAGCTTGCCTTTGACCTCGGGCGCCCAGAGATCGCGCCACGACTTGATGTCGTAGCCCGCGGGCATGAGGTCGGTACGGAACGCCGGCGTATAGACGTAGGAATAGAGCCCGAGGTGGTAGGGGCTGCGGATCGCGACCGGGAAAAGCTCCTTGGCGTTGGGGAGCTTGCTCATGTCGAGCTTCTCGAAGAGCCCGGCGGTGAGATAGAGATAGCCGACGTGGCTCGTGGTGAAGGTGATGTCGGACTCGGGATGGCCCTTGTTGACCTTGGCCTTGGTCAGGCGGTCCATGGTCCCGCCGGTGATGAACTCGACCGGCATGCCCGTGCGCTTGGTGAATTCCTTGGCGATCGCCTCATTGGCGCCGTCGCGGAAGTTGCCGCCCCAGATGTCGACGACGAGCTTGTCCTCGGCGTGGAGCGGCGAAGCCGCGAGCCCTACTGCTGCGACGGCGGTTGCCATCAACCATCTCATTCCCTTCATTGCGTCCTCCGTTCCCTGGAAAGCCCAAGCCAACGATAGCGGCGGCGCGGCCGTTGTCCCTCGATTGTCCGGGCGGCCTCCCATCGCGTCCTAGTATTTTACGGGTGTGCGAAGCGCCGTTGATGTCCTAACTTTAGAACGACGATATAAGCGGATGACTGGGGAGTCAATCGAGGCCGGCCTCGGCCGGAAGAGAAGAAAGGAAGCATTCATGACGGCGCGTGCGCAAACGCGAGAGGCACGGTTATGGCGCGAGCTCTTGGCCGGCCGGCGCTCGATCAGGCGCTATGAGAGCGAGCCGGTGCCGGCCGAGACGATCGAGCGGCTCATCGAGGCGGCGCGCTGGGCACCCTCGGCGCACAACCGGCAGCCGTGGCGCTTCGCCCTCCTCGACGCGGCCGCGTGGAAGGAGCGCCTCGCCCGCGCCATGGGCGCGCGCCTCAGGACCGACCGGTTGGCCGACGGCGATGCGGCAAGCGACGTCGAGGCCGACGTGGCGCGCTCTTACACGCGCATCACCGGCGCGCCGCTCGCGATCGTCGTCGCACTCGACATGGCGGAGATGGACCGCTATCCCGACGAGCGGCGGCGGCGCGCGGAATATCTGATGGCGGTGCAGAGCACGGCCATGGCGACGCAGAACCTTCTGCTCGCCGCCCATGCCGAAGGCCTCGGCGCCTGCTGGATGTGCGCGCCGCTCTTTTGCCCGGACACGGTCGCCGCCGCCATCGGCCTGCCGCCCGCCTGGGAGCCGCAGGCGCTCGTGACCCTCGGCAAGCCTGCGAGTGCGGGCAAGCCCGCCCGGCGCAAGCCGGTCGCGGAAATGCTGTGGCGGCCGCCTGCGGCTGTGGCGGACTGAGGCCGGGAATGGCGACGAGATCGGCAACTGGCGGGTCAGTCGCCTGCCGTGCCGCGCCTCATCTTGGGCGCCCCTCGTCGTGCGCGCGTTGCGCAAGTATTCCGAGGCCGATCAGATGGACCGGCGGTCGTCGCGGAAAGCGCACGATCAGGTCGAGCTCGCCGCCCATGGCGGTGACGTATCCTCGTAGCGTCGAGAGCAGCAGGTCGGTGCGCCGCTCCACGCGCGAAACCGTGTCCTGTCCCACGTCGAGCTTCTTGGCCAGATCCGTTTGCGTCCGTCCGATGGCCTTGCGCAGATCCTGCAATGTGAGCTCCTCAGCCATCAATTGGGCGGCGCGCGCGCCAATCTTCTTCCGACGGGATGGCGGCAGGGACGCGATCTTTTCCTTGAGCGTCGTCATCGTCAACTCTCCTTCCGTCTCACTTTTTCGCAATCCTCGTTGCGCCCCTTGCGGACTCCGCCCGATCGAGGTGCGCCTTGAACCGTCTGTCCGCGGTCTTGATGAGCTCGCTGTAGAACTTCCTTTCGCTCTTGCCCGTCCGTCCGACCTTGTTGCCGGCCACCAAGACAATGCCTTTTCGCTGCGTGTCGAAGGCGAACGCCACTCTCCAAATCCCGCCGGCGGCGTCGAAGCGCAGCTCTTTCATGTTTGCGTATTGCGAACCCTTCAAGGTGTCGACTTTCGGCCGCTTCGCCAGCGGGCCGAATGTTTCAATGATCGTCAATTGCGCCAACATCTCGTCTTGAATCTTTTCGGAGAGGTCATCGAACTCGGGTTCGAACTCGGGCGCGAAGTCCACGGTCCACATGATTAAAATATGATCATG
>DATEQI010000269.1:0-2191 GCA_035272805.1 Alphaproteobacteria bacterium
ACTCGTGGCCGCGGCGGTGCTTTCCGGCAACCGCAATTTCGAGGGCCGCGTGCATCCCCAGGTGCGCGCCAACTACCTGGCTTCGCCGCCATTGGTCGTCGCCTATGCGCTGGCCGGATCGGTCCGCCGCAACCTCGCGACCGAGCCGCTCGGCGAGGGCAGCGACGACAAGCCGGTCTATCTGAAGGACATCTGGCCCTCCAACCGCGAGGTCGCCGACACCGTGGCGTCCGCCGTCTCGCGCGAGGCTTTCGCGCCGCGCTACGGCAATGTGTTCGAAGGCCCGCCGGAATGGCGCGCGGTGCCGAGCACCGGCGGCATTACCTACGATTTTCAGGACGCCTCGACCTATCTCGCGCTGGCGCCCTATTTCGAGAACATGCCGAAAGAGCCGCCGCCGGTGAAAGACGTGACCGGGGCGCGCGAGCTGGCCATCTTTGGCGACAGCATCACCACCGACCACATCTCGCCCGCCGGCAGCATCAAGACCGACGGCCCGGCCGGCGAATATCTGATCAGCTATCAGGTGCGCCCCTCCGAGTTCAACACCTACGGCGCCCGGCGCGGCAACCACAACGTCATGGTGCGCGGCACCTTCGCCAACATCCGCATCAGGAACGAGATGGTCCCGGGCGTCGAGGGCGGGGTCACCAAGCACGTGCCCGACGGCCAAGTCCTGCCGATCTACACTGCCGCGATGAAGTACCAGGGGGAGGGGACGCCGCTCGTCGTCGTCGCCGGCAAGGAATACGGCACCGGCTCCTCGCGCGATTGGGCCGCCAAGGGCACGCTCCTCCTCGGCATCAAGGCCGTGGTGGTGGAGAGCTTCGAGCGCATCCACCGCTCGAACCTTGTCGGAATGGGCGTTCTGCCACTGCAGCTCCCGGAGGGCGTTACGCGCAAGACGCTCAAGCTCGACGGCAGCGAGACCTTCGATGTTGTCGGCCTGACGGGCGGCATCAAGCCGCGCATGACGTTGACGCTGGTGATCCATAGACAGAATGGCCAGTCTGAAAACGTACCCGTCGTTTGCCGCATCGAGACGCAGGACGAGGTCGATTATTTTCGCCACGGCGGAATCTTGCAGTATGTGCTGCGAGGTTTGGCGAAGCACGCTTAACGCTTCGTTAGACTGATTGTTCCATTATAATACGCCTCGTCATTGCGAGGCGCCCCGAAGGGCGCCGAAGCAATCCAGAGAGGGCGACGCCGCCCAGGCGCTCTGCCCCGGCGTACGCCGGGGTTCGCTGCGCTCGCAATGACGTGATCATACCGGGTGAAACGGAGTTCCGAATCAAGGCACTACACGAGCGGCGCCCGCCGCATTGACATGTTGGCATGGACGGTATATTCCAAAATTATCAACAGTAACGAGTCGCCATGGCGCGCAGCAAAGCCTTCGATCCCGACGTAGCCCTGCGCAAGGCCATGCAGCTGTTCTGGCGCCAGGGCTACGAGGCGACCTCGGTGGACGATCTGGTGCACGCCATGGGGGTCAACCGGGCGAGCCTTTATGCCACCTTCGGCGACAAGAGGACCCTCTTCCGCCTGGCGCTCGAGCGCTATATCGCGACGGTGCTGGCCCCCCGCCTCGATGCCAGCGAAAGCACCACCTCGGCGCTCGCCGGGCTGCGTCGGCTCCTGGGCGAGCTCGTCGCCTTCGCCGCGGGCGACCCTCAGCGCCGCGGCTGCCTTGCCGTGAATGCCGCCTGCGAGCTCGCCGGCCGCGACCCCGATGTGACCGCCCTCCTCAAGGTGCAAGCCGAGACGCTCGAGGCGCGGCTCGCCCGCGTGATCGCGCGGGCCCAGGCGAATGGCGAGCTCCCCCGCGGGCGCGATCCCACGGCGCTCGCCCGCTTGCTTGCCAGCGTCATCGACGGCTTGCGCGTCCGCTCCAAGCTCGCCCCCGACCGCGCAGCACTGGAGAGCATTGCCGAGACCGCGATGGCAGCGCTTGGCTGAGTGCGGCTTGCAGCGCTCTCGATGCGGGCGCGCGCGTCGCCCCCGCCTCGTCATCACGACGGCTCACCATTAATTGACTCGGCGCCGCGCACGCGCCGGCTTATGGTCGCGACGATGATGAGATTGACACCTCTAGCGCTCGCGGCCGGCTTGCTCGGCGCCACGGCGCTTCCCGCCGCCGCGGCTAGCAAGACGCCCGTCGTGGTCGAGCTCTTCACCTCGGAAGGCT
>DATEQI010000270.1:0-2378 GCA_035272805.1 Alphaproteobacteria bacterium
CAGCGAGCTCCGCAAGAGCCTCGGCGTGTGGTTCACCCCGCCCGAGGTCGTCGATTATATGGTCGAGCGCGTGGACAGCGTTCTGCGCGAGGAGCTGGGCGTCGCCGACGGCCTCGCCGACAACCGCGTCTACGTGCTCGATCCCTGCTGCGGCACCGGCTCCTATCTCGTCGCGGTCTTGAAGCGCATCGAGCGCACGCTGCGCGCCAAGGGCGAGGACGCGCTGGTGGCGGCCGAGCTCAAGCGCGCGGCGATGGAGCGCGTCTGTGGCTTCGAGATCCTGCCGGCGCCCTTCGTGGTCGCACACTTCCAGCTCTCGCTCTTGCTCGAGGCGCTCGGCGCCCCGCTCGGCCGACGCGTTCACCTCGGCGCCGAGGAGGCGGAGCGCGTGGCGGTCTATCTCACCAACGCGCTCACCGGCTGGGGCCCGCCGCCCACGGGTGCCCATCAGTTGCATCTCCTCGCCGGGCTCCAGGAGGAGGCCGACTTCGCGCGCGAGGTCAAGCGCGAGAAGCCGATCCTCGTCGTCCTCGGCAACCCGCCCTATAACGGCTTCGCCGGCGTTGCCATGGAGGAGGAGCGCGAGCTGAGCCGGGCCTACCGCAGCGTGAAGCGCGTGCGTCCGCCGGAAGGACAGGGGCTCAACGATCTCTACGTCCGCTTCTTCCGCATGGCCGAGCGGCGCATCGTCGAGCAGTCCGGGCGCGGCGTCGTCTCCTTCATCTCGAACTATTCCTGGCTCGACGGCCTCTCGTTCACCGGCATGCGCGAGCGCTACCTCGAGGTCTTCGACAAGCTCTGGATCGACTGCTTGAACGGCGACAAGTACCGCACCGGCAAGCTGACGCCCGAGGGCGAGCCCGACCCGAGCATCTTCTCGACCGAGCACAATCGCGAGGGCATCCAGGTCGGCACCGCGATCGCCGTCTTCGTGCGACGGGCGGAGCATGGCGGCGGCGGCGAAGCGCGCTTCCGCAATCTTTGGGGCGCCAAGAAGCGGCGTATGCTCGAAGAGACGAAAAGGCAGGACGGGAAGAGTCTCTATCAGCTCTTGAGTCCGGCCCTGGAGCTCGGCTTGCCGCTGATGCCCGGCGAAGTCGCGTCGGGTTACGTCTCATGGCCGCTTCTGACCGGGCTGTTTCCTGTCTCGTTTCCCGGCGTCAAAACCAGCCGCGACAGCGCGCTCGTGGACATCGACCGAGATCGGCTCATTCGCCGCATGGAACGTTATTTCGATGACCGAGTCTCTGATTCGGACATCGCATATTCCGATCCGGAGTTGATGGTCGATAGGGCGAGATTCGCTGCGAAAGCAACGCGAGCGGTTCTTGTTGCCCGCGGGTTTCTCGAAGCGAACGTCGTCAAATACCTCTACCGTCCCTTCGACATCCGTTGGCTGTATTGGGAGCCCGAGACAAAGCTGCTCGACGAAAAGCGCTCCGAATATTTTCCTCATATTTTTGCCGGAAACCTGTGGATCGAGGCTCGACAAAAACAAACGAAAGGCAAATTCGACCGCGGGTATGTGACGCAGGCCCTTGGCGACAATATGGGCAACGGACTCTCCAACTTTTTCCCGATGTTCGTTCGCCCAGGTATCGAATCAGGCGCGCTTTTCGGGAAAGACGACGGTCGAAATCCAAACCTGGGCGAGAATGCAATCGCGTATGCAGAAGCCATCGGGTCTGAGAAGGCCGCCGTTTTCTATCACTCGATCGCGATTTTGCGTTCTTCCAATTATGCGGAAGGAAATCTCGGCGCGCTCCGCCAGGATTGGCCCCGCGTTCCCCTGCCGGCGAAGCGGGAGGCGCTCTTGGCCTCGGCCGAGCTGGGGCGCAAGGTCGCCGCCCTCCTCGATGCCGAGACGCCGGTCGACGGCGTCACGGCCGGGGAGATGAGGCCCGAGCTGGTGCCGATCGGGCCGATCGCCCACCGCGACAAGCGCAATCTCTCCGACCGCGACCTCGAAGTGCGCGCGCGCTGGGGCTATGCCGGCCAAGGCGGGGTCACCATGCCGGGACACGGCACGGTCCAGGAGCGCGACTACATCGCCGAGGAGAAATGGGCGCTGCGCAGGGGTGCCGAGGCGCTCGGCATGAGCCTCGAGGCGGCGCTCGCCTGCCTCGGGGCGAGCACCTGCGACGTCTATTTGAACGAGGTCGCCTACTGGCGCTCTGTGCCCAAACGCGTGTGGGACTATACGCTCGGCGGCTATCAGGTGCTCAAGAAGTGGCTCTCTTACCGTGAGTGCGAGCTCCTCGGCCGCGCGCTTACGCTCGAGGAGGCGCGCTACGTCACCGCCGTCGCCCGTCGCATTGCAACCCTTCTCCTCCTCGAGCCCAAGCTCGACGCCAACTACCGCGCCGTCGCCACGGACG
>DATEQI010000271.1:0-4629 GCA_035272805.1 Alphaproteobacteria bacterium
CGGCCGGGGACCGGCGGCCGGCGTTTCAACAGCGTTGGCGGACTGGTGTCCGGATGTCTCTTGCACGACTCTAACTACGACTGGCGCCGACTCGCGCCTCGGCGCATACGATCTTGGGCCACCTTTACAGCCCTGGCAACCAGTCGGCTCGAGCATTCGCTGGGTTCAATGGCGCGCCGGGGCTGGATCGGAATGTCACGGGGCCTTCCGTCGCACGCGCGAAAGAGCGTCGCGCTCGCTTCGACGGCGGCACGATCTTAGATGCGTCGTATTCCTTGTTCGATTTCCACAGAAGACCTCCCGCCGCTGCGGGGCGCAGCGGCGGGAGGGTAGCCCTAGCCGTCAGCGGCGGTGGTCGCCACCACGGAATCCGAAGCCGACCGATGGCCCGTAGTAATAGCCCGGCGCCCCATAATAGTAAGGGTACGAGTAGGCGTAGGTGTAGGGGTAGCCGTACGGGTACGGGTAGGCGTAGGCGTAGGGGTAGTAAGGCGCCGGGTAGCCGGGGCTCACATAGACCCCCCATCCGCCATTGTACGAGCCGTGGTCGGCGCGCTCCCCGCCTTCCGCGTGGGCCGGCGCTGCCGCGACCAAGCCTGCGGCCAAGATGAGCCCCGCCAAACCGGCACACTTCAAGGGGCGCATCCACCACTGGACCGAGTCGAGTTGCCGAAACATGGTCACCTCCTTGATCCTTGCGGATCGTCAAGACGTGGCGGGATCTCCATCCCCGCTCACGCCCTTCATTCGACTTTCCTATTTACATTCCTATTTACGTTGCACCGGCGCAAACCGGCGCGACAAAGTCGCGACAAAGTCGTGACAACTATGAGCTTGCCGCGATGCGGCCATGCAGGAACTGCAGGCCGATCCTAGCGTGAGCCAGCCGCGAAGCGGATCTCCGGCCCAGCGGGGCCGGCGGGCGAGGGCCCGCGCTCGTAGCGTCGCGCGGGCGTGTTGATCACCTCGGCGAGCGGTGCTGCGGCGAAGGACGCGCTGCGGCGCTCGGCCGGTGCTGCGGCGTAGAGCGTGGTGCGCTGCACGGGCTCGCGGCCTACGCTCTCGATCATCGCCTCCAGTGCCGCGGGCGACATCTCCTGGCCGTGCACCGCACCCGCCGCGCGCGTGATCGTCTCGTTCATCAAGGTGCCGCCAAGATCGTTGACGCCTGCCTTGAGGCACGCCGCGATCCCGCGCGGGCCCATCTTCACCCAGGAGGCCTGGATGTTGGGGATGTGGGGATGGAGGACGAGGCGCGCGACCGCGTGCATCAAGACCGCCTCGCGGAAGGTGGGGCCGCGCCGGGCGCGCCCCTTGAGGTAGATCGGCGCCTCCATGTGCACGAAGGGGAGCGGGATGAACTCGCTGAAGCCGCCCTCGCGCATCTGCAGCGCACGCACCCGCAAAAGATGGCGCGCCCAATGGAGCGGACGCTCGACGTGGCCGAACATGATGGTGGCCGTGCTCCTGATCCCGAGCGCGTGCGCCGCCGCCATGACCGCGAGCCATTCGTCCGTGCTGACCTTGTCCGGGCAGATCACCTGGCGCACCTCGTCGTCGAGGATCTCGGCGGCGGTACCCGGGAGCGTGCCGAGGCCCGCCTCGCGCAAGGCCGAGAGGAAGTCGGGCACGCTCAGGCCGAGCGTCGAGGCACCCTGCGAGACCTCGAGCGGGGTGAAGGCGTGGATGTGGATCGCGGGGGCTGCCTCCTTGACCGCGCGGCAGATGTCGAGATAGGTGGCACCCGTATATTCCGGATGGATGCCGCCCTGCATGCACACCTCGGTGGCCCCTCTCGCCCAGGCCTCGCGCGTGCGCCGCTTGATCTCCTCGAGATCGAGCGCATAAGGCCGGCCGCGCAGGTTCTCGCTCAGCTTTCCCTTCGAGAAGGCGCAGAACTGGCAGCGGAAATAGCAGACGTTCGTGTAGTTGATGTTGCGGGTGACGACGTAGCTCACGCGATTGCCGTTGACGGCGGCGCGCAGCTCATCGGCCGCCGCGCACACGGCGGCGAAATCGGGGCCGCGCGCCGAGAAGAGGCGCACGACCTCCGCCTCGGCCAGGGTCTCGCCGCTTTGAGCCCGTGCTAACGCGCGTGCGAGCCCCCGCTCGAGCGGCACCGGCCTGGGTGCGGCGATGAGCCCGAGCTCGCGCTCGGGCGGGGCGGCGTTCGCACCCGGCGACCAGTCGTCCGCGCGCGCGAGCCCCTCGGCATCGACGCGGTCGAGCACCGCGGGTACGAGGCGCGCGTCGAGCCAGCGCTGCGGCGCTTGCGCATATTCGGGATAGACGGCGAGCCGCTCGACGAGCTCCTTGCCGGCCGCGTTCGTGGCGCGCTCGAGGGCCTCGAGTTGCGGCCAGGGTGCTTCCGGATTGACGTGATCGGGGGTCACCGGCGAGACCCCGCCCCAATCGTTGATGCCGGCACCGACCAACGCCTCGAGTGCGCCGGGGCTCAAATTGGGCGGCGCCTGGATGTTCATGGCGCCGCCGAGCACGAGGCGCGCCGCGGCGATCGTCCAGAGCTGCTCCGCGAGCGGGGCGTCCTCGCTCTCCGCCATGCGGGTCGCGGGCTTGGCGCGGAAATTCTGCACGATGACTTCCTGGAGATGGCCATGGCGCTCATGCAGCTCGCGCAAGGCGAGAAGTGCCTCGATGCGCTCGCGCCGCGTCTCGCCGATGCCGATGAGAATGCCCGAGGTGAAGGGGACCGCGGCCTCGCCCGCGAGCCGGATGGTGTCGAGGCGGCGTGCCGGGTGCTTGTCGGGCGAGCCGAAATGCGGCCCGCCGCGCCGGCAGAGGCGCTCGACGCTCGATTCCAGCATCAGGCCTTGCGAGACCGAGACGGCGCGCAGCGCTGCGATCTCCTCGGCGTTGAGCACGCCCGGGTTGGCGTGCGGCAGGAGGCCGGTCTCCGCGAAGACGAGCCGCGCGCTCTCGACGAGATAGGAGATCGTGCTCGCGTGCCCGAGGGCCGTGAGCTCCGCGCGCGCGACCGCGTAGCGCAGCTCGGGCTTGTCGCCGAGGGTGAAGAGCGCCTCCTTGCAACCGGCCGCGGCGCCAGCGCGGGCGATCGCGAGCACCTCCTCGCGCGTCAAATAGGCGCGCTCGCCCCGGCGCGGTGCGCGCGCGAACGTGCAATAGTGGCAGACGTCGCGGCAGAGCCGAGTGAGCGGGATAAACACCTTGCGCGAATAGGAGACGCGGCGGCCGTGAGCCTCATCCCTGAGCGCCGCCGCCGCCGCCATGAGTGCGGGCAGCGCCGCGCACTCGGCGAGGGCTAGGCACTCGTCGGCCGCGAGCCGGCGTCCCTCCACTACCTCGCGCATCAGATGGCTCAGTCTCGCTGGCATCATCATCCTTTCCTCTCGCCGCGGGGCTCGGCATCGTCGGCTGCGGTCCTCTTGCCCAAGCGCTCGATCATGCCGCACCCGGCGAGATAGGCATAGCTCCGCGTGGCCGAGGGGTGCTCGAGAAACGCCGCCAGATCTTGCGGGCGGTCGACGTCGAGGCCGAGGCCGGGAAGCCTGAGGATGCGCGGCTCGATGCCGCGCGCGAGTGCCATCTCCTGATGGCGGAAGAAGCTCCGCGGCCCGAAGCACGGCGGGATCGCGTCGGCCGGCCTGAGTGCCATGGCATTGGTCCCCATGTCGGCGAGTGCGGGCACGAGTGTCACCGCGGGGGGTGCCCCGCCGGCCGCGAGGATCTCCGCGATCTCGCCCGGCGTCGCCAAGGGCACGTCCGCCGGCACGGCGAGCATGGCCGCGGCCCCTTCGGCTGCGAGACGCCCCGCCGCGAGCGCTATCGCAGCCGTCGGCCCCTCGTGGCGCAGATCGCTCATGACACGCGCGCCCAAGGAGCGCGCGAGTGCCGCGAGCTCGGCATCGCGCGTCACCACGAGGATGCCGGCGATTGCCGGCACCGCCTTCAAGGTGGCGAGCACGTCCTGCAGCATGACGCGCGCGAGACCGCGGCGCTCTTCGGGCGTGAGGAGGCCGGCGAGCCGCTCTTTCGCCTGCCCGAGGTCCTTGGCCGGCACGACGGCAACCATACCTTCACCGCTCATGGGCACCCTCTAACGTCGAACGCCCGCGCGCGCGGCGGCTCCCGGCCAGGCGCTCGCCGAAGGCGAGGACCCGGCGCGCGAGTGCCTCGCGGTCCTCCACGCTTCGCATCCGGGTGCGGGTGACCTCGACGGCGAGCGTCAGGTCTTTCGCCTCCTTGGCGTCCGCCTCGTCGATGACGAGGCCGTCGATGAGGCCGTGATAATGCCGCGCGATCGCCGCGTGCGTGCGCGGCACGCCGAGCTCGGCCATGATCTTGGCGGCGGGCCCCTTGACCGCCTCGCCGCCTATGAGGGGGGAGACCGCGACGACGGGCGCTCGCGCGGCGGCGAGGGCCTCGCGCACGCCCGGCAACGAGAGGATGGGGTCGACGCTCAAGTAGGGGTTGGAGGGGCAGATCACCACGAGCGCGAGCTCCGCTGCGGCGAGTGCTGCCAGCAACAGAGGATTGGGCCGCGCCCGCTCGGCGCCCTCGTAAGTGAAGCCGCGGGCGACCGGGGTAGCACGCAGGCGCACGAAATAATGCTGGAAGGGCAGCGTGCCCTCGGCCGTGTGGATGAGCGTG
>DATEQI010000272.1:0-4373 GCA_035272805.1 Alphaproteobacteria bacterium
GTCGTCGGGCTCTTGTTGCTCGGCGCATGCTATCCTGACGATATAAATGCCCGTCTTGGCCCGGTCGAGCAAACGCCCGGGCAGGGCTCGCCTTTCGCGCAGGCGCTTCACAAGGAATACAGCGCGCTCGCACGCAAGTTGCAGGGTGGCAGACACTTGTCCGACGCCCTCTACTGGAATGCGAAGTCGGCGCGCGCGGCCGTCGGCGAGGAGGTGGCGCCCGAAAGTCCGAATCTGCAAGGCATGCCGCCGCAAGACGGCAACGAGCCGGCCATCGCGCTCAACCGCGTGCTGAAGAGCGATGCCAGGGTGCGGGACCCGGGGGATGTGGCCATTCTCCAGGTGTCGTACGACTGCATGATGCGGCATTGGGAGCACGACGTCTACGACGGCATCCTCGACGAATGCCAGAAGAACTTCTACGACGCGCTTATGCGGATTCCGCCGCCGCCGCCGCCGCCGCCGGTGCCGATTGCGACGGACTTCTGGCTCTACTTCGACTTCAACCGCTCGGACCTCCGCGCGGATGCCATGGCGGTGCTCGAGGGTGTCCTCGACTCCATCCGCCGCCTCGGTGGGGCCGGCGTGATGATCACCGGACACACCGACACCGTGGGCTCGGTCGGGTACAACCAGGCGCTTTCGGTGCATCGGGCCCAGGCCGCTGCGCGCTTCCTCGAGCAGCACGGTGTGGCGCGCAGAAGCATCCACACGATCGGCAAGGGCAAGACCGACTTGCGCGTGCCGACGCCCGACCAGGTCCGCGAGCAAGAGAACCGGAACGTCCATATCGAGCTGCGGAAGTAGCCCACTACCCGGCCCCGCTGCTCCGCGCCACAAGCGCGGAGCAGCGCGCGTCGGGACGAGCTAGCGACCAGGCTACCGCTCATACGGCTGGTGATTAGCTGACGGAGAATAAGGAAGTCGCGAAGGCCGGTCGTGGGTGAGACCGACTTCGTCATCTGCGGCGCCGGCTGCGGCCGGCGCCTTTTATTTGCCGGCCCCCCGCAGCGCTTTGCGCGACAGAGTGCTCCGCACGCCTCCGCTTGCAGGAACGACGCGAAGAAAAACCCCGTCGCACGAGAAGCGACGGGGCCGGATGAATTCTCTTACAGGGTCCCCCACCCTAAGCCGTGGCGGCTCCCGGGTCAACCGCTTACGAGACGGCCCCGCGAGCGCTCTCTGCGGGGGTTGCCGCCTCGCCCTCGCGCAGCCTTTCTGAATAGAAGGAGGCGTTGTGACGGCCCGAGACGGCGTCGCGCGTGAAGGCGATGAGATGGTGGGCGACGAGCCCGACATGGATCACGTCCTCGATGCGGCCCGCCTTGAGCAGCGGTCGCGCCATCGCCCAGAAGGTCTTGCGATAGTCCGCGAACACGCCGACCCGCAGCAAGAGGTTGGCCATGATCCGCACGCCCTTGCGCAGGTTCGCCCAGGATGCGCGCTGCGGACTTGCCGGCGGCTTCAGGCGGTTGGGATAGGTGCGCTCGACGTTATAGGCGAAACGGCGGTAGAGCTCCTCCGGCGCGTATGCCTTGGCGATGCAATCGCGCCACTCGGCCGTGACCGTCGCATAAGGCCGGCGGAAAATCACGTTCGAGTCGCGGCTGGGGTCGTCCACGATCCGACTGTCGGCGGCGAGGCGCTCGTAAAGCGGCGTGCGCGGCAACGCCTGCAACAAGTTGATGGTGAGCATGGGAATATTCGATTTGCGGATGAACTCGAGAAGGCGCGGCGCCGTCTCCGCCGTATCGGTGTCGAGCCCGAGGATGATGCCGGCAACCACCTCCATGCCGTACCCGTTGAGGGTCTCGATCGCCTCGAGGATCGGCATGCTCGCATTGTGGTCCTTCTGCATGGCATGAAGCGCCTCGAGTTCCGGGGATTCGATGCCGCAGAAGATCGTGTTGAAGGAGGCCTCGCGCATCAAGGCGAGGAGCTCCGCCTGCTTGGCGATGTTGAGGGTGGCCTCGCAGGCGAACTCCACCGGGTAGCCATTCCGCTTTTGCCAGTCGACGAGTTGCTCGACCAGCTCGCGCGCGGCCCGGCGATTGCCGATGAAGTTGTCGTCGACGAAGTAGACCGCACCGAAGGTGCCGCCCGAGATCATGGCGTCGAGCTCGCGCATGACCTGCTGCGGCGTCTTCAGCCGCGGGTTGCGGCCATAGAGTGCCGGAATGTCGCAGAACTCGCAGCGGTAGGGACAGCCGCTGGAAAATTGCACGCTGCCGATGAAGTACTGGTCCAGCCGGGCAAGATGATACGCCGGTATCGGAAACTCCGTCAGCGGCACGCGCTCGGCCGTCGTGCAGCGCACCTGTTGCGGCGGGGGCTTCGGATCGGCATCGAGAAGCTCGATCAGCCGGTCGGTGCCGTCGCCGAGCTCGCCGATATGAAGGTAGTCGAAATCCGGGTAATACTCGGGACAACCGGAGACCGACGGGCCGCCCAGCGCCGCGGTCTTGCCCGCGCGATGGGCCCGGCGGCCAATGTCGGAAATCTGCGGGCGCTGGACGTGCATGCCACTGACGAAGACGGCGTCCGCCCACGCGAACTCCTCGTCACGGGCGGGCCGGATATTCTCGTCGACGAAGCGCACTTCCCAGCTCTTCGGCAAATAAGCGGCAATCACCAGCATGCCTTGCGGCGGCATGAAGGCGCGCGTGGAGCCGCGCAGAGCGTAAGCATATTGGAAGGTCCCGAAGGAGGGAGCATAAGCGGGAAAAACGCAGAGAATCTTGCGCCGATGGCGCACGGACGGCGGCATCTCATGTCCCTCCAAGAACCTGCGCCGAGCGAGGCCGGCGTGCCGCGACCGAGCCTGCCGCGGCGCCGCTCATCTCACCGCGGCGCGTAGACGTCGACCTTGTTGGCCCGGCTGCGGTAGACGTACACGTAATGGGTAGCGGGATCGACCGCAAGCGCATGAAGGCCGGGCTCCGAGGGGAACGACGCCAACAGCGTATCATGATCGAGATCGATCACCTCGACCAGCCCCGTCGCATCCGCGACATACGCCCGGTGCAGGCCGGAATCGGCCGCGACAGTGCCTGCCCTCCCCTTGATCGGCACCTTCCCCATGGGCTTGCCTGCCTTGGCGTCGACGACGAAGACCATGGCCTCGGAAGCCGCAAGGAGCCGGTCCGTCCTGGCATCGTAAGCGAGGCTCGCGATGCGACCGGGCGCTGCGATGCTCCAGACGTGCTCGAGCTTGAGGCTCTTGGGATTGACCACGTCGATCACCTCGTCGACCGGCTGATAGAGGCGATCCTTTGAGAGCAGATAGAGGCCGTTTCCAAGCACCTCCCTGGGCGGGCTCGGCCTGAGCTTGAGCCCGGCCAGGTGCTTGAAGCCGCCGCGCCCAACCGCCTTGAACACGGTCATGTCGCCGCCTGCGGACGCGATCCAAAGCAAGCCCTGCTTGCTGTCGAAATAGATCGGGCCGGGCCGCGCCCCGACCGGCTTCAGCGCCGCCGCCTTCTCGAACGAGCGCTTGCCGATCACGACGGCGGCGTTATCGGCGGCGTCGGCAATGAAGACGAAATGCTCGCTGAAGCCGATCTCGTGCGCTGCGTCGAGCCCCTCGATGACCTGGCGCACGCTGTTGCTCTTGGTCTCGATCACCACCAAGTTCCTGTTGGCCGCCTGCGAAAGCCAGACCGTTGCCGTGTCCGTATCGACGGCGATGGTGCCCCCGGATCCGCCTTTCGTGCCGGGCAGGTCGATCGTCTTGACCTGCACGTAAAAAGACGGCGCCTTCTGTGCCGGATCTGGGGCTGCCTGAGTCTCAGCGCCCGCGCCGACGGATGCGCTGCTCGTCAGAAGGAGTGCGGCAAGGAGTGCTGCCGATCCGTTTCGAAGCATGACGTCGTCCCTTGGCTTACGTGGTCCTGGCCTTGGCTGCGAGCGCCGTCTCGCGGATCGTGCTCAAGGTGGCGCGTGTGCTGATCGCCTCGGGATCGAGACGCAGCTCGATGAGCGCCGCGCGGCCGGACGTGCGCGCGCGCTCGAAGGCGGCCGCGAAATCCTCGGTCCTCTCGACCGTCTCGCCGTGGGCGCCGTAGGCGCGCGCAAGTGCCGTAAAGTCCGGGTTGATGAGGCCGGTGCCGCTCACCCGCGTGGGATATTCGCGCTCTTGATGCATGCGGATGGTGCCGTACATGCCGTTGTTGAGAATGAGCACGATGACGCCCAAGCGCCGCTGCACCGCGGTCGCGAGCTCCTGCCCCGTCATCAGGAAATCGCCATCGCCGGCGACGCAGAGCACGGCGCGGTCGGGATGGACGATCTTCGCCGCCAGCGCCGCGGGAAAGCCGTAACCCATCGAGCCGCTGGTCGGCGCGAGCTGCGTGCCGAAACGGCGGTACTGGTGG
>DATEQI010000273.1:0-11844 GCA_035272805.1 Alphaproteobacteria bacterium
ACATCGCGTCCCTGCCGGGGGATGTACGTGAATTCGTCGAATCCGTGCTCGCGGATTATTGGATCTATCAGATTCGCCTCGGCCGGCCGCCCGAAGGCCTGGGGGTGCTCGCCGCCGGTCGCTGGCCGCGCTATTTGCCGAGCGTTCGGGCGGAAGCGCTTCTCCAGGAGAGCGCCGTCACCCGCTAGCGCCCTGCGCCCCGGGGCGGTCTCAAGGCGTCATGCCGACGACGGTGCCTTCCAGCGAGCTTACGGGGGCGCTGCGCAGGAATTCGGCATATTGCCGCATGAGCGTATCGAAGAGCGCGTCGGCGGTGAGCTCATAGCCCTCCTTGCTGAGGTGCACGTGATCCGCATAGGCGAGCGGCGGGCTGCGCGTGGCCCAGTCGTGGATGCCGCATTCTCCGCCCATCGGGCCTGACCAGTCCCAGAAGGCAGCACCGCTTGCTGCGGCGACGCGGCGCTGGACGTCGCGCACCACGGCGAGGCTCGGCGGCGGGGCCCAGCTGCAGGTACCACTCGCGGGCGTGCAGCTTGCGCGGCCTTGGCGCGCGCCGCAGGCAGCGGCGCGCCTGTTGCCGTCGGGGGGCCCGAGAACGAGGAGCGCCGCTCGCGGCGCCAGCGCGCGGAGTCGCCCGAGCTCGCCGGCAAATTCGCGTGCGTAGCGCTCGCGATCGAGATTGTCGTTCCACCCCTCGTTCGTGCCGAAGGCGACGATGATGAGGGAGGGCGCGCGCCATTGCAGCTCGAAGGCCATGGCCGTGCCATCCCAGCGGTCCAGTATCCCGACGGTCGTGCCGTTGATCCCATAGCTGTCAAAGACGATGCCCGGGCCGCGGCGCTCGAGCCCCCAGGCAAGGAGGTCGACGGGGCCGTCCCCGCGCACCGCGACCTCCATCCGCGCGGGACCGGGAGGCAACGGGAGGAGGAGGAGTGCGGCTTGAGGTGCCGACGCCGCCGTGGTGAGGGTGCGCGGCGGCAGGCCCGGCGCCCTCACCTCAAGCGAGCCGCCGCCCGGTTGCATGAGGGCCTCGAGCGCGGCGAGACCGCCGCCTGGCGTCCCCTCGTCGGCTTCGAGAGCCATGACCGCACCCGCTTGGTGCGCCTCGCTCCGAAAGCCGGTCATGCCGAAGGCAGCCGTGCTGCCGGCATCGAAGCTGCTGAGCGCAGTCCAACCCGCGCTTTGCGTGATCTTGACGAGTTGCGGGTGGTAAGCGCGGAAGGGCACGCCGGGCGGCAGCATGCCGCGCCCGGCCGAACCGAAGCGCGCTTGAAAGCGCGCGCGCAGGTGCGCGGTGAAGCTCTCGCCCGCAGTATGGCTGTCGCCGAATTGAATGATCGTTAGTGGCCCTTGGCCGCGTCCGTGCTCGAGCTCGGCGAGGCGACGGAAGAAAGGCGCCAGCGGCTCGGCGGCAGCGGGTGCCCCCGCACGTCCGGCTGGATTGTCGAGACCGGCGAGCGGCGGCGATAGAAACAACCCCGGCTCCGAGGGCTGGCGGGGGGGTGCTGCGTTGGAGCTCCCGACACCCTCGCGCGGCGTCGGCGCCGAGCAGCCATGGCAAGCGGCCAGCAGCAGAACTACCAGGGCGCAGCTGAAACGGCGCCTCCCGTTTTTGATCATGGCCGCCTCGCGATGCGCTCGTCGTGCACCGGCGCTGGATCGAGCGCCCATTCTCGCGCTATGAGCCAGCGCGCAGTCCGGCGCAGCTCGTCGTACGGCAGCGTGAGGCCGATGCGAGAGAGTGCCTCGTCATATTGCGCGACCTTGGGGCCAAAAAATTCGGCGAGGCCGTCGAACTCTAATCGCTCAGCCCAGGATGGCAGGCCGCGCGAGGCGAGGAGCGCCAAGACCACCGCACCCAAGGCGCAGGCGACGAAGCTTTGTCCGAAGGATGCGCTGTTGCGCCGCGCCTCCGCCGGAATCCCATCCGAGACGGCAGGCCTTGGCGAGGCGGGAGGGTGCCGTTGCATGGGGCGCTCAGAAGCGGAAATAGATAAAGGGTGCCACCGCCTCCGGCCCGAGCGCGTCGAGCGCTGCGACGAGCGCGCCGGCGAGCGCGCCCTCGGCCCAGACCGGAAGGCGTCCGAGCGCATTGGCGGTGCGCGGGAGCCAGCCCGGTGCCACGAACTGGCCGGCGAGCCCGAGGGCCGTGAGCGCCACCGGGAAAGGCTGTGCCTGCCGGAGCCCATCGGCCCAGCCCGAGGCCATGCCGCCAAGGTAGAGCCAGGCGACCTCGAAGCTCTCGGCACGGAAGAAAATCCAGCCGAGGCAAACGAAGTGGAAGACGGCGAGGGTAGCTGCGGCCTGCGCCAGGAGGCCGGCCGGACGGCGGCTGAGCCAGGGGCCCAGCGCGCGCTCGACGGCGAGGCCGACGCCGTGCAGGCCCCCCCACATGACGAACTTCCAGGCGGCCCCGTGCCACAAGCCGCCGAGCAGCATGGTGATCATGAGGTTGGCGTAGGTGCGCGCGCGTCCGCGCCGGTTGCCGCCAAGGGGCTTGTAGAGATAGTCGCGCAGCCAGCTGGAGAGCGAGATGTGCCAGCGTTGCCAGAATTCGCGCAGCCGCTGCGCGCGGTAGGGCTGGTTGAAGTTGATCGGGAAGCGGAAGCCCAGGAGCGCCGCGAGGCCGATCGCCATGTCGCTGTAGCCGCTGAAATCGCAATAGATCTGCACCGCATAGGCATAGACGCCGAGCAGGAGGTCCGGGCCGCTATAGCTCGTCGGTGCGGCGAAGACCGGGTCCGCAAGCTCGCTCGCCAGATAGCTCGCGACGATCTGCTTCTTGAAGAGCCCCACGATGATGAGGACGAGGGCCGCGGCGAAGGGGACGGGCTCGCGCGAGGGCCGCGCGAGCTGGGGCAGAAAATAGGAGGCACGCACGATCGGCCCGGCTGCGAGCTGCGGGAAGAACGACATGTAGAGCAGCAGGTCGATGGGATTGGCGCAGACCTCCGCGTCGCCGCGATAGACGTCGACCAGATAGGAGATGCCGTGGAAGGTGTAGAAGGAAATGCCGACGGGGAGAATCACCTCGAGGAAGGGAAGCTCGTGCCGGAACCCGAGGCTCTGGGCGAGGTCGTTCGCCTGCGTCACGAAGAAGTCGCAATATTTGAAGAAGCCGAGGACGCCGAGGTGGAGGGCGACGGCAAAGGCGAGGATCGTCCTCCGCGCGCGCCGCCAAAGAGGTGCGGCAATCCCCCAGCCCGCCCCATAGGTGAGGAGCGAGCTGAAGGCGAGGAGGAAGCAGAAGCGCCAGTCCGCCTGCGCATAGAAGAAATAGCTCGCCGCGACCAAGCAGGCCTTCTTCGCCGTGAAACGCCTCTCGAGCGGCACCACTAGCGCCGCGATGACCAGGAAGAAGAGCAGGAACCCGAGGGTGGGGAAGAGCATCCGCTCAGCCCCCCGGTGCCCGGCGCGGTTGCCGCTCGCGATAGCGCTCATACTCCGCCATCAGTGTGGCAAAGAGGCGCTCGGCGCTGAGGCCGTAGCCCGAGACGTGCAAATGCACGTGGTCGGGCTGGGCCAGCGGCTCTGCGCGAAGCGCCCATTGATGCATGGCGCAGGGGCCGCCCATCGCGTGCGCCCAATCCCAGAAGAACCAGCCGTTCTTCTGCGCCGCTGCCCGCTCGTCCTTGAGCACGGCGCCGAGCTGCGGCGGCGGCGCCCAGACCACGGAGCGGCCCTTCCTTGCTGGGGATATGGGTACGTCGCTGCCGAGCGCCTTGGCGCCGGCGCTCACGTGCGGGACGCATTTGCCGCTTGCCCCGACGAACCGCGGATAGCGCCGGTTGATGCCGGGCGGGCCCACGACCAACACCGCCGCCCCCGGTGCTGTCTCGCTCAGCGCGCGTACGTGTGCCGCAAAGCTTTCCGCGTAGCCATCAAGATCCTCGGCGCTCATGAAGCTCTCGTTCGTGCCATAGGCGACGATGAGGAGGGCGGGTGCCTGGTGGGCGAATTCGAGGGCGAGGGAATTCGCGTCCCAGCGCCCCATGACGTCCGCGGTGGCGCCGATAATGCCGAAATTCTCGTAGAGCACGCCCGGCCCGCGGCGCTCGCTGCCCCACGAGAGCAGCCCGACGAGGCCATCCCCAACGGTGACGAGCGTAACCGCATGGCTGCGCTCCGGCGCCTTGATTTCGATCCAGCTGGGGGAAACGTGCTCGCCGGCCGTGGCGATGATCTGCTCCGGGCCGTCGTCCACGGAGGCCTTGAGCGTGCCGCCGTTGGGGCGCCGCAGCACCTCGAGGTAGACCCGATCGAAGCCCGCGTCCTCGCTCGAGGCGAGCGTCATGCGCTCGCCCGCCTCGGCGGTCTCCTGGCGGATTCCGGCCACGCCGAAGGGTCCCTCGGCCTGGGGATCCGCGCTGCGCACGCGCTGCCAGCCTGCCGATTGCTCGACGCTGACCAGCTCCGGGCGATAATATTTGTCGGCGATGCCGGGGGGCAGCAAGCCTCTGCCGGCAGCACCGAAGCGCTCCTGAAAAAGCTCGCGGAGCCGCCCGGAGAAAAAGTCGCCGGCGCTGTGGCTATCGCCGATCTGGACGATGGCGACAGGTGCCTTCGCCTTGCCCGACTGGAGTGCTGCGAGTGCTGCAAAGAGCGGGTCGAGCGGGCGCGCGGTCTTCCGTGGCACCTTGGTCGCCGCCGCTGCGGCAGTCCTCCCCTTGCTTTGCTCGGCGGCAGCCGCGCGCCCCGTGCCGACGCCGTTCTCGGGCACGCCGGCAAGCAGCAGGGCGGCGGCCAACGCCACGGCAAGTGTGACCGGACACCTCATGGCCGTGGTGCGGGGTTGGCTACGTGCTCGGCACGGTAGGATTCCATGAGAGGTTGCAATCGCTTGGCGATGAGATCGTAGCCGGCGGCGGTGAAATGGACCCCGTCGTCGGCGCGCAGCCGCGTCGTCTTGCCGTCCACGCCCTCGCCGTGCGCGGTGTAGTTTCCGTCGCTGTCGGTCGCGATGTCCGAGATCGGCACCCAGCGCGCACCTTCCGCCTGCGTGACCGTCTCGAGGACATTATTGAGGAAGGCGAGGTCCTCCGCATAGCTCGCGTCCCGTACGATGGGATTGCCGAGCCAGATAACGGTCATATTGGCACCGCGCAGAAGGTTGATGATGCGCTTGACTCGGCTCTCGTAGATCTTGCGGAAGCTTTCGCCGAGTGCCGTATCGATGACCCCCTTGATCCGGATCGGCGGCCGGTCGTTGGCGCCGAACATGACGACCGCGACATCCGCCTTCTCCGCGCTCACGAGCGCCTCGACCGCGGCCGGCCAGTCGTAGGTAGCCTTGAGCGTGATCCCCGTGCCGACTTTCGTCCGATCGAGCACGTGGAAGCGCCGGTCGCGCAAGAACAGGCGCTGCAGCGCGCCCGTGACTCCCTGAGCCTGGGAATCGCCGATGACCAGGATAGCGGTCGCGGCCGATTGGGGCGCTGCGGCCGCAAGGACGGCAGCCCCCGATGCGAATTGCCACAAAAGAAGCATGGTCAGGCCGGCGGGCGCATGCAGAACGATGCGCCAGCCCGAGCGCGCGGTCGGAGCGAGAGCCATGGCCGGTTGCTATTTCTTCGCTTCGGTGAGCCAGAATTCGGAGCAGCTACAGCCGATTGCAAAACATTTACAGAAGAGCGCCTTGCATGGCAAGCCGCGACCCGCCAGGGACGCGAAGGGGGCGGCGCATTGGTGCCCTAGGCGGGCGAGACGCCCATTGCGCTTTGCGGGCGCAAGCAAGGAGGGGGAAACCGTCCGAGAACATAGCGAGACCGGAAGATTACAACGCCACAATGTCGCAGGGTCTCCGTACGATTCCGGCTTGACTGCGTCAACTAGCCGCATCTAGTCTCCCTTCAGCGGTGAGTTGAATAGGGATGGGCGTCGTCATAACAAGAAGGGCTGCCACAGAGTAGCTGATAAGTTGTAGAGGGCCGCCTCAAGCGGCCCTTTCTTTGCGCCCGCAAGGCCGGAAATCCCGTACGGCATGCATCGGCCGGCCATGAACGGCTCGGGCTTTTCCTATATTGTGGTGCTTCATCGCGGCGTGCGGCACTTGGCGCTGCCGAACCCTTGCCATGCTCAGTTGTGCGCGGCGGGGCGCTCAATTTCGAGGTGATGCCATGATCGATCCCAAGCACCTCAAGTTCGACACCTTGGCACTTCATGCCGGCCAGCGTCCCGATCCGGCCACGGGCGCGCGCGCCGTGCCGATCTACCAGACGACCTCCTATGTCTTCGAGGACGTGGACCACGCCGCCAGCCTCTTCAACCTTGAGCGCGTCGGCCACATCTACACGCGCATCTCGAACCCGACGACGGCGGTGCTCGAGGAGCGTATCGCAGCACTCGAGGGCGGGGTGGGTGCCATCTGTGCCGCGAGCGGCCAGGCCGCCCTCCATCTCGCCGTCGCCACCCTCATGGGCCAGGGCGGGCACATCGTCTCCTCGGCCTCGATCTACGGCGGCAGCCACAATCTCTTTCATCACACGCTCCCCCGCTTCGGCATCACCGCGACCTTCGTCGATCCGCGCGAGCCCGCCGCCTTCAAGGCGGCGATCCGGCCCACGACGCGGCTCGTCTTCGGCGAGACGCTCGGCAACCCCGGCCTCGAGGTGATGAATTTGCGCGAGATTGCGGCTATCGCGCACGATGCCGGCGTGCCGCTCATGATCGACAATACCTTCGCCACCCCCTACCTCTGCCGGCCCTTCGAGTTCGATTGCGATATCGTCGTCCACTCGGCGACCAAGTTCCTGGGCGGCCATGGCGTCGCGATCGGGGGAGTCGTGGTCGACTCCGGTCGCTTCGATTGGGAGGCTTCGGGCAAGTTCCCCACCTTGAGCGAGCCCTACGCCGGCTACCACGGCCTCGACTTTGCCGAGGAGTTCGGCCCGCTCGCCTTCGTCATGCGCGCGCGCGCCGAAGGCTTGCGCGACTTCGGCGCCGCGATGAGCCCGCAGAATGCCTTCTACCTCCTGCAAGGGGTGGAGACGCTGCCCTTGCGCATGGAGCGCCATGTCGCGAACGCGCGCGTCGTGGCGCAATTCCTCGCCGCCGCACCCGAGGTCGAGTGGGTGAGCTATCCGGACCTGCCGAGCCATCCCGACCACAATCTCGCCAAGCACATTTTGCCGAAAGGGCCGGGTGCGATCATGAGCTTCGGCATCAAGGGCGGGCGCGCGGCCGGCCGGCGCTTCATCGAGGCGGCGCAACTTTTCTCCCACCTCGCGAACGTCGGCGATGCCAAGTCGCTCGTCATCCATCCCGCGAGCACGACGCACCAGCAGATGGATGCGGCCGCACTCAAGGCGGCAGGCGTCGGCGAGGAGCTCATCCGCCTCTCGGTCGGGCTCGAGGATGCGAACGACATCACGGACGACCTCGCCCAGGCGCTCAAGGCCTCGCAAAGGAGCTGAGCGCCATGGAGCTCGGCAGAGATGGCGGCACGGTGTTCGCGGCGACGGGGGGTGCCGCCTTCGAGCCCAAGCGGCCCGTCGTCGTCTTCCTGCACGGGGCCGGCATGGACCACTCGGTGTGGACGCTGCAGGCGCGCTATTTCGCGCACCACGGCAGAAGCGTGCTGGCGCTCGACCTGCCCGGCCACGGCCGCTCGCACGGCCCCCAACCGGCCAGCATCGAGGCTTATGCGGACTGGCTCGCCGCCCTCATCGCGGCGGCGGGGGTCGAGCGCGCGGCCCTCGTCGGGCACAGCATGGGAGCCCTCATCGCACTCGAGACCGCGGCACAGGCCCCCGAGCGCGTGCGGGCGCTGGCACTCCTCGGCGTCGCCGCGCGCATGCAAGTGCATCCCGATCTCTTGGCGGCGGCGGACCGCGGCGATCCCGCCGCGATCGAGCTCATCACCGCTTGGGCTTACGGCAAGCCCGCGCATTTGGGCGGCCACAAGGCGCCCGGCCTGTGGATGCTCGGCGGCGGAAGGCGCCTCTTGGAGCGCAGTCGCGCAGGCGTGCTCGCCCATGATCTCCACGCCTGCGATGCTTATGGCGGAGCGCTCGCCGCCGCCGCGCGCGTGAGCGCCCCCACGCTCTTCCTCTTGGGCGCGCTTGACCGCATGACCCCGCCCAAAGCCGCCGAGCCCCTTCTCGCGGCTCTGCGCGGAGCCAAGAGCGTCACCCTCCAAGGTGCCGGCCACATGATGATGGTCGAAAGCCCCGACGCCACGCTCGCGGCCTTGCGCGATTTTCTCTGAGCGGCGCCCGGCCCCTAGGCGTTGGCGCCGTGGAGGGCGTCGCACACCGCCGCCGTCACTTGGCGCGTCGTCGCGGTGCCGCCGAGATCGGGCGTATGGAAGCGAGGCTCGGCCGTCACCCGCTCGATCGCCGCGAGGAGACGTGCTGCGGCCTCGCGCTCGCCCAAATGCTCGAGCATGAGTGCCGCCGTCCAGAAGGAGGCGATGGGGTTGGCGATGCCTTTGCCGGTAATGTCGAATGCAGCACCATGGATCGGCTCGAACATCGAGGGGAAGCGGCGCTCCGGGTTGAGGTTCGCGGTCGGTGCGATGCCCAGGCTGCCGGCGAGGGCCGCCGCCAAATCGCTCAGGATGTCGGCGTGGAGGTTCGTCGCCACCACCACGTCGATCGTCTCGGGCTTCAAGACCATGCGCGTGGTCATGGCGTCGACGAGCTCCTTGTCCATGGCGACGGCGGGGAAGCTTCGAGCCACCTCGGCCGCGATCTCGTCCCACATCACCATGCCGTGTCGCTGGGCGTTCGACTTGGTGACCACGGTGAGACGCTTCCGCGCGCGGCGCTCGGCGAGGGCAAAGGCGAAGCGCATGATGCGCGCGACCCCGCTGCGCGTGAAGACCGCGGTCTCGGTCCCCACCTCCTCGGGCAAGCCGCGGTGGACGCGCCCGCCGCTCCCGGCGTACTCGCCCTCGCTGTTCTCGCGCACGATGACCCAGTCGAGCGTGGCGGCGCTCGCCTTGCGCAAGGGGCTCACGATACCGGGAAGGATGCGCGTCGGCCGCACGTTGGCGTATTGGTCGAAGCCCTGGCAGATCGGCAGCCGCAGGCCCCAAAGCGTCACGTGGTCGGGGATGTCGGCAGCGCCCACCGCGCCGAAATAGATCGCATCGAAGCGCTCGAGCCGCGCGAGCGCGTCCGGCGCCATCATCGTACCCGTGCGCTTATAATAGGCCGAGCCCCAGGGGAATTCCTCGACCGTTAGGCGGAAGCCGCCGTCCCGCGCGGCCAACGCGCGCAGGACCTCGAGGCCGGCGGGGATCACCTCGCCGCCGATCCCGTCGCCGGGGATCGCCGCTATCCGATATTCGCGCATGGGCTCCGCCGCGTTACTTCGAATGATGGCTCTTCATAGTCGGATGGCGAGCGCTCCGCAGCAGAAATCGGCGCTAGTGTCGCGATTCGGAAGTTCGTCTCACTCGAAGATAGCCGTCATTGCGAGCGCAGCGAAGCAATCCAGGGCGCTTGGTGTGAAACTCCTCCTGGATTGCTTCGTTGCCCTTCGGGCGCCTCGCAATGACAAGTGTCTTCCTGCCACGTCGCTTTGGACTATTTGCGCCATCGCGGGCAAGGAAGCTCGTGGGTCGTTCCCCACGAGCGCAGCCAGCGGACGACCTTCGCATGGGGGATCACACGTCGCGCGGCCGCATCGGCCTCCGCCGCGACGTCATTGCTGGCCTCGTCGAGCGTTGACAGCGGTTCGCTAACGGGCTTCGTCATGACTGAAATATATTATAAGTCCGCGGAGCCTCACACCCAAAAAGCAAGAAGCCAGGGCTTGGCCCTGGCTTCCGCTTTCCGGGTCTCCGACTGCCGAGCGGTCAGGCGGCCTTGGCCTCGACCGACTTGGGCGCGGCCGAGATCTTGATCTCGCGCGGCTTCTGCTCCTCCGGGACCTCGCGCACGAGGTCGAGGTGGAGGAGGCCGTTCACGAGCTCGGCGCCCTTGACCTTGATGTGGTCGGCGAGCTCGAAGCGGCGCTGGAAGGCGCGCCGGGCGATGCCGCGATGGAGATACTCAACCCCCTCGGGCACCTCCTGGGCCTTGCCGGAGATGGTGACGCTGTTCTCCTGGCTCACGATGCTGATGTCGTCCTGTCCGAAGCCGGCGACCGCCATGGTGATGCGATAGCTGTCCTCGCCCGTCTTCTCGATGTTGTAGGGCGGATAGGAGAGTTGCGCCTCATCCACGCGCAACGCGGAGTCGAGGAGCTGCGACATACGGTCGAAGCCGACCGTCGAGCGGAAAAGCGGAGAGAGATCGAAGGTACGCATGGCTACACATCCTCCATTTGAGCAACATGTAGAAGAGCGGCCCACCCTGGGGTCGAGCCCGCTTGCTTCAAGGCTGGCCGGACCCCACGACTGGGCGTCCGGCAGCAAGAGCCATTTGGGGAGGATCGCCGGAGTTTCAAGAGGGGCGCCGTGATCTCGCGCGGCGGCCCCGAGGTGCGGGCGCTCGCCATGAAAAAGGGCGCCTTAGCTGCGCCCTCTCCTCGAGCCGTGCCGTCGAAGGCCTAGGTGGTCTTCAGGCCCATGCCCTTGAAACGCTTGTTGAATTTGGCGAGCTGGCCGCCCGTGTCGACGAGCCGGTGGACGCCGGTCCAGGCCGGATGGGTCTTGGGATCGATGTCGAGATGCAGCACCGCCCCCGGCTCGCCATAGGTCGAGCGGGTCTTGAACTCGGTGCCGTCCGTCATCACGACGGAGATCTCGTGGTACTTCGGGTGGATGTCCTTCTTCATCGCTCTCGCTCCGCGCCTCTGAGCGCGGCTTATAGCCAAGGCCGGCCGGCAATGCAAGCTTGGCGGGGCGGCTCGCTCGGCCAAGATCGCTTCGTGATGTGGCAGAGGCTGATCGTATCCCGCGCCTTCGGCGGGCGATGCCGCGTGGAGCTAGGGAAGGGGCGCGGGAGAATTCGGAGCCGATGTGCACGCGGAATGTCAGGGGGTGCTACCGCTTCGCACCTCGGTAGATGCGGATGAGACGGCTCTTGAACATCTCCGGATCGTAGTCGACCGCCTTCCCGGCCTTCACGCGTGCCGCGGCCTGCTTGAGCGAAGTCAGCAATTTCCCACGCTCCTTGGCCGAGGGAACGGGGATCTCTTCCATGGTGGTCACGGGCACCATGGTGGTGCGACGACGGCTGTGTTTGGTCGCGGTTCTGTTTGCCATACTGTCGCTAGTGTCGCGACTCGGAAGTTCGTCTTACCCGGAGATAACCGTCATTGCGAGCGCAGCGAAGCAATCCAGCGCGCGTGGTGCGAAACTCTCTCTGGATTGCTTCGTTGCCCTTCGGGCGCCTCGCAATGACAAGTGTTTTCCTGATGTGGTGAATTTCAGAACCAGGCCACTAGCGCTGGGTCAGCTTGAGCTCGATGCGGCGGTTCTTGGCGTAGGCCGCCTCGTTCTCCGCCGCGTCGATGGGCTGGTATTCGCCGAAGCCGGCGGCCGAGAGATGCTCAGGTGGAATGCCGCTCGCGATGAGGAACTTCGCCACCGCCGTCGCGCGCGCGCTCGAGAGCTCCCAATTGGAGGGAAAGTGCCGAGTCGCGATCGGCCGCTTGTCGGTATAGCCGTCGACCTCGAGAATCCAATTTATCGCCGCGGGAATCTTGGGCGTGATGCCGGCAAGCGTCTGGGCGAGACGCTTGAGCGTCACTTGGCCCTGGGGATTGAGATCCGCGGACCCCGACGGGAACAATACCTCGGACTGGAAGACGAAGCGGTCGCCCACGATGCGGATTTCGGGACGGTTGCCGAGAATTTCGCGCAGCCGGCCGAAGAACTCGGAGCGATAGCGGGCAAGCTCCTCGACCTTGCTGGCAAGCGCTATGTTGAGGCGCTTGCCGAGGTCGGCGATC
>DATEQI010000274.1:0-7865 GCA_035272805.1 Alphaproteobacteria bacterium
CCTCGGCGACGGCTTCTCCTACTGGCTCGGTTACCGCTACCACCGCGAGATCACCGGCATCTGGCCGCTCAATCGTTACCCCCAAGTCGTCGCGATGGGCGAGGCGGCCATCGAGAGGCACGGCGGCAAGAGCATCCTGATCGCCCGCTTCACGCCCCCGCTCCGGGCGATCGTGCCGCTCGTCGCCGGCATCCTGCGCATGAAGCCCTGGCGCTTCTATACCGTCAACATCCTCTCCACGATCGCCTGGGCAACGGCGCATATCGTGCCTGCCGTGGTCGCAAGCGCCTCGCTCGCCATAGCAGGTGCCGTCGGCGGCAGGCTGCTCGCGCTGATCATCGTGCTCGCCGTCGTCCTTTGGCTCGTCGTGCTCCTGGTACGGGCGACGCTGCGGCGGGGCCTGCCGCTGATCGGGCGGGGTGCCGTCAGGCTGTGGCTGTGGGCGAGGAACCATGACAATTGGGTGAGCCGGGAGGTCCTCTCGCTCCTGGACCCGACCCATCAGGAGATCAAGGGTCTTCTGCTCCTCGTCGCCCTCCTCGCCGTCGGCCTCTGGGTCTTCTTCGGCATCCTCACCCATGTGGCTACGGGCGAGCCGCTCGTGCGCATGGACCAGGCCGTGTTCAACTTCATGCAGGACATGCGCACGCTGTGGGCCGACCGGATCATGGTCGCGCTGACCGAGCTCGGCGACCCCGCGGTGACCGCGGCGGTGGCGCTCGCCGTGGCCCTATGGCTCGCCGTGCGCGGCGCTTGGCGCGTAGCCGGCTATTGGCTCGGTGCCGTCGCGTTCGCGGCCGTCTTCGTCGAGGGCACGGCGCTCCTCCTCGGGCTGCCGCGGCAGGCACCGCTCGAGGCGGCCATGGGCACGCTCGACTTCACCTCGAGCCATACGGCCGTGGCGGGCACGGTCTACGGCATGCTGGCACTTCTCGCCGGGCGCGAGCTCAAGCCGCGCATGCGCCTCGTGCTCGCAATCGCGATCGCGGTGCTTGTCTTCCTTGTCGCCTTCTCGCGCCTTTACCTGGGCGTGCGCTGGACCTCCGACATTGCCGTCGGCCTCGCCTTCGCGATCGGCTGGGTCGCCGCCCTCGGCCTCGTCTATCTCAGCCATCGGCCGCGGCTCATCGGCGGCGGGGGCCTCGTGGGCTTGGCACTTCTGGTCTTCGTGCTCACGGGCGCCTATCACGCGAGTGCTGCCTTCAAGGCCGATTTGCAGCGCTACGCCGCGCGGCCGGTCACCGTGCACATGGCGGCCCAGGATTGGTGGCGCGACGGCTGGGCCCACTTGCCGCCGCGCCGCATCGATCTCGCCGGCGGACTCGATGAGCCGATGACGCTGCAATGGGCGGGCCCGCTGCACGAGCTCCAGGCCCGGCTCGCCGAGCACGGCTGGGTCGAGCCGCCGCCCTGGACCCTCGCCTCGGCGCTCACCTGGCTCGAGACCGGGGCCGATCTCTCGGAGCTCCCGGTGCTCACGCGGCTCCACGACGGACAGCCGGCGCGGCTCATCCTGATTCGCACGGAGCCGAACGCCAACGGCCTGCCCGAGCGGCTCATCCTGCGCATCTGGCGCTCGCCGGTGGAGATCGACGTGGCGGACGGCCGCTCCTACAGGCTGTGGTTGGGCTCTGCGGTCGAGCAGCGCCTCTACCGCGTCGGCTCCTTCCTCACCTTCGGCCGCGCGGAGCGCGACGAGAACGCGCCGGGCGCGCGGCTCGAGGCGGAGCTTAAGCCCGTCCGCCTTGTCCAGCGCGGCGTCGGCGTCGATCGCTGGGGCTGGAACGGCTGGGTGCTGCTCGCCCACGATCCGAGCTTCGCCCTCCCCGACCTCGGGAGCGACGCGGCACCGTGAGCACGAGGGCGGCCGGCCGCGAGCGGGGTTCAAACTGCTGCGCCCGCCGTGTTCACGCCTGGAGCGGGTTCAGCCAACGCAAGCCGGGAAAGCGCGCGAAATCGCCGTCCGTGGAGCAAAGCGTAAGCCCGTGCTCGACGGCGAGCGCGGCAAGATGCGCGTCGGGCACGAGGTTGCCGTGCACACCGGCGAGTGCCAGGAACTCACCAAGGAGCTCCGCGTGCCGCTCAGTCGGCTGCGGCGTCCAAGCCGATTCGCATGCCAGCCACGCGAGCACCTGGCGCCAGGCCTCGGCGATGGGCTCAGGCTGCTCGAACACCCGTGGATTAGTCACGAGGCGCAGGAATGCGAGCAGGCTGGCCCACGGCAGTCCGACGGGGGCGGGACCGTTCAGTTGACGGTCGAGCCAACTGCGGGCGAGTTGGTGGTGGGCGAACGAGCTTACGTGGGCATAGATGAGAATGTTGGCGTCGAGCAAAATCACTTGAAGGCCTCGCCCTCGGCGACGGCGAGCGCCTCGCCGATGTTGTCGACGCCGGCTATGCGCAGCCGCCCGAGCGCGACCGAGCGCGTGCGCATGGGCTCGCGCCGCTTCTTGCCCGCGCTCATGTCCTTCAGTCCCCGACGCAAGGCCTCATTGACGAGCGCCTTCAGGCTCGCTTCGCGGCTCTTGCGCAAGCGCCGAAGTGTTGCGGCCACATCGTCATCGATGGTGAGCGTCGTTCTCATGCATCAAAGCATAAGCCTCTTGATGCCTTGATGTCAAATCGGCCCAGGCGCCGTCGCGGGTCTCGCGCTAAAGCCCGAGATATGCCGCCTTGACGCGCTCGTTCTCGAGGAGTGCGCGGCCGCTGTCGGCGAGCACGATTCTCCCCGTCTCCATGACATAGCCGCGCTCGGCGATCGCGAGTGCCGCATAGGCGTTCTGCTCGACGAGGAGGACCGTCGTGCCCATTTCCTTGAGCTGCTGCACGGTACGGAAGATCTCCTCGACGAGGACCGGAGCGAGCCCCATGCTCGGCTCATCGAGCAGCAGGAGGCGGGGCTTGGCCATGAGCGCGCGTCCGATGGCGAGCATCTGCTGCTGCCCGCCCGAGAGCGTGCCGGCGGGCTGCGTGCGCCGCTCGGCCAGCGCCGGAAACTGCTCGTAGACCCGCACGAGCGACTGCCCCGCCTCGCGCGGCGGCCGCGTGTAGCCGCCGAGACGCAGATTGTCCTCGACCGAGAGCGGGCCGAAGACGTGGCGGCCCTCGGGCGCCTGTGCGATGCCGAGGCGCACGCGCCGCGCGGGCGGCGCCCTCGTGATGTCCTCGCCGGCGAACCAGATCGTGCCGGCGCTCGCCGGGCGCACGCCGGAGATCGTACGCAAAAGCGTGGTCTTGCCTGCGCCGTTGGCGCCGACAAGCGCCACGAGCTCGCCCTCCAACACCTCGAGCGCGATCCCGCGCAGCGCCTGGATGCGCCCGTAATGGCTCGCGAGACCCTCGATCTTGAGCAGCATCAAGCCTCTCCGGACACGTCGATGGGCGGGGCGCGCGGCTCTTGGCGCGAGACGGACGGCGGCTGCGCGAGCGTGCTGCCGGCGTGGCCGAGATAGGCCGCGATCACCTCGGGATCGGCGCGCACGTCGACAGCACTGCCTTCGGCAAGCTTGCGACCGTAGTCGAGCACGAGGACGCGATCGGAAACGCCCATGACGAGCTTCATGTCGTGCTCGACGAGGAGCACGGTGACCCCGCTTTTCGCCACCTTGGCGATGAGCGTGTCGATCTCGTGCGTCTCGGTCGCATTCAGCCCCGCCGCCGGCTCGTCGAGCAGAAGGAGCCTCGGCCGCGTCGCCAGCGCACGCGCGAACTCGAGGCGCTTCAAGGCGCCATAAGGAAGCTCGTCCGCCGCCGCGTCCTCGAAGTCGTGCAGGCCCACGAAGTCGAGCAGCCGGCGCGCCTCCTGGTACGCCGCGCGGTCTCCGCGCGCGATCGAGGGGAAGCGGAAGAGTGCGGGCAAGAGGCGCGTATCGAGGTGGCGGTGAAGACCGACCATGACGTTCTCGGCGGCCGTCATGTTGAAGAAGATCTGCAGGTTCTGGAAGGTGCGCGAGATGCCGAGCCTGGCGAGCGCGAAGGGGGGCAGGCCGCCGACCTCGCGGCCCGCGAAGAGGATGCGACCGCTCGCCGGCGTGTAGATGCCCGTGATGAGGTTGAAGAGCGTCGTCTTGCCGGCGCCGTTCGGGCCGATCACCGAGAAGACCTCGCCTTCCTCGACGGCGAAGCTCAGTTGATTGATCGCGGAGACGCCGCCGAAATCGTGGCTGAGGCCGCTCACCTCGAGCAGGCTCACGAGAGCCTCCGCTTCAAACGGACGGCGAGGTTCGGCACCAGGCCCTTCGGCATGAAGACCATGGTAAGCATGAGGATGAGGCCGAGCACCACCTGCTCATAGTCGTGGAAGACGGTAAGCAGCTGGGGCAGCACCGTGATGATCGCAGCACCCACGACGGCGCCATAAGTGGACGCCATGCCGCCGAGCACCACCATGGTGACGAATTGGATCGAGCGCTGGAAACTCGCCTCGGACGGCGTCAGGAAGCCGCTGTAATGCGCAAAGAGGCTGCCGGCGATGCTGGCGAAGAGGGCCGAGATCACGAAGACGCGCGTCTTGTAGCGCGCCGTATCGATGGCCACGGTTTGCGCCGCGACTTCCGAGCCGTGGAGCCCGCGCAGCGCCCGGCCGAGCGGCGAATCGATGAGGTTGAGGGCGAGCCACGCCGCGACGATGAGGACGGCCGCCACCAGCCAATACCAATCGCGCTCGCTCGAGATGTCCCTGCCGAAAAGGCGGAGCGGCGGCACGTTCATGCCATCGGGTCCTCCGGTGAGCTTGGTCTCGTGCACGAGCACGATCGAGATGATCACCCCGAGCCCGAGCGTCGCCATGGCGAGATAGTGGCCGCTCAAGCGCAGGATCGGCCGCGCCACGAGGAAGGCGAGGAGACCGACGACGACGGCGCCCGCCAGCATGGCGAGTGCCGGCTCCCAGCCGAAATCGACGGTGAGGACCGCCGAGACATAGGCGCCGAGGCCGAAGAAGCCGGCGTGGCCGAGGCTGATCTGCCCGGCATAGCCGATGAGGAGATTGAGCCCGACGCACACGATCGCGTTGAGCCCCGTGAGGATGGCGATGTTGAGGAAAAAATCGTTGGGCAGGAACCACGGCAGGATCCCTACCACGAGTGCCAAGACGAAAAGGCCGCGATAGCGCGCGAGCGGCCTGTCTGGGCGGCGCCGGAGGCCGGCCATGCGAACTCCCGGGCCTCTCATACGCGCTCCGTGCCGCGCCGGCCCAAGAGGCCCCTCGGCATGAAGAAGAGCACCAAGAGGATGATCACGAAGGCGATCGCATCCTTGTAGCTCGAGGAGATGTAGCCGGCACCCAGCGCCTCGATGAGGCCGAGGAGAAGGCCGCCGGCGACGGCACCCAGGCTGCTGCCCAGCCCGCCGAGCACGGCGGCGCTGAAACCCTTGAGCCCGAGCAACACGCCGACGTCATAAGAGGTGAGCGAGATGGGCGCGATGAGGATGCCGCCGATGGCGCCGAGGGCCGCCGAGAGCCCGAAGGAGAGCAGCAGCAAGGAGCGCGTCCCGATGCCGACGAGCTGTGCCGCGAGCGGGTTGTAGGAGGTGGCGAGGATCGCCTTGCCCAGCAGGGTGCGGCCGAAGAACCACGCGAGCGCGAGCACGAGTGCCGCCGTGGTACCGAGAACCCAGAGCGTCTGCGGCACGATGGTGGCGCCGGCCAGGTGGATGGGCGCCTCGCCGGAGAAGCCGGCGAGGGCATGGTAGTTGCGGTCGAAGACGATTTGCGCGAGACCGCGCAGGAAGATGGAGGCGCCGATGGTGATGATGATGAGGGTCACGACCGGCGCGTCGCGCGCCTGCTCGACCGCGAGCTTCTCGAGCGCCAAGCCAGCCACGATGGCGGCCGCGATGGCGATCGCGGCGGCGAGGGGAACCGGCACGCCGCCTTGAACGAGCATCGCGGTCGTGAGCCCGCCGATCATGACGAACTCGCCCTGGGCGAAGTTGATCACCTGGCTCGCGTTATAGATGATCGAGAAGCCGAGCCCGACGAGCGCGTAGATCGCGCCGACCGTGATCCCCGAAAAGACGAACTGCACAAATTCGGCCACGGATCCCTATGCTCGGCCCTCACCCTCCCCTGACCGCAAGGTCATGGGAGGGTGAGGGCAATGCCATCTCCCGCCCTAATAAAGGTACTTCCAGTCCCCGTTTTTCACCTCGACCATCTTGAAGGAGGAGACGTCGAGCCCGTCGTGGTCGGTGGGCGTGATGTTGTAGATGCCGTCGACCCCGATGTAGTTCTTGGTGCTCTCGAGCGCGTCGCGCACCTTCGCCCGGTCGGTGGTGCCCGCGCGCTTGATGGCGTCCGTCAGCAGCATGAGCGCGTCATAGGCGTGCCCGCCGAAGGTCGAGACCGCCTCGTGGTAGCGCTCGTCGTAGGTCTTCGTATAAGCGAGTCCGACGTTCTTCTGGGGGTCGCTGTCGGGCAGCTGGGCTGCCACGAGCACGGCGGCCGCCGGCAGGCGCGCCCCCTCGGCCGCCTCGCCGGCCCCGGTGATGAACTGCTTCGAGGCGGAGCCGTGGCTGTGGTAGAGCGGCACGGTGATGCCGAGCTGGTGATAGTTCTTGGTCACGATCACCGAGGCGACGCCGAAGCCGCAGAAGAGGATCGCCTGGATGCCGGGGGCCGCCTTGAGCTTGGTGAGCTGCGCGGTGGTGTCCTTGTCGCCCGTGCTGTAAGCCTCGTTGCCGACGACGGAGACGCCGTAGCGGTCAAGCAGCATCTTGTCGCTGGCATTCGTCACGCAGGACTTGTCGAAGCCGCCGTCGCCCGCGATGAGCCCGAGCTTGGAGAGGCCGCGCTTCTTCATGTCGGCGTAAACCTTCTCGACCGCGAGCCGGTCGGTGTGCGGCGTCTTGAACACCCATTTCTTCACGGGATCGACGATGACCGAGGCGCCGCCGAGCGAGATGAAGGGGATCTCGGCGCGCTCGATGATGGGTACCGCCGCCATCGTGTCGCCGGTCGAGCTGCCGCCGATGAGGAAGTCGACCTTGTCCTCCTCGATGAGCCGGCGCGCGAAGGTCGCCGCCTGCTTGGCGTCTCCGCCCGTGTCGTAGACCGTGAGCTGAAGCTGGCGGCCGAGCACCCCACCCGCGGCATTGATCCTCTCGACGTAGAGCTCGAGCGTCTTCTTCTCCGGATCGCCCAGGAACGAGGCCGGGCCGCTCACGGTCAGGAAGGAGCCGATCTTGATCGGCTCCGCGGCGGAGGCACCGCCAGCGGCAGCGGCGGCCACGAGTGCCGCACCGGCGAAGGTCAGAAGCCTGTGAAAGAGCCTCGTCATCATGTGCGTATCCCCCCGTTTGCCGAGCTGTTGCTCGGCCGCTTTCTCGAAGGCGCGGGGCAGCATAGCACGGCTCTTCCGGCCTGGAGAGGCGCTTGCTCAGCGACAAAAGCGCGCAAGTGCTGACCTCGCGCGCGGCAGAGTGCCAATATTGCAACGCACCAAACGCGCCAAGCCGCCGCGGCGCGCCTCAGCCGAGCGCCCGGTCGACGCGGTCGCGCAGGCGGTAGTAGCCGCCGACGAGGGGAAGAAACCACGGATTGCCGCTATAGAAGGGGCGGGTCGGGAAGTCGCGCCCGTCGAAGGCGTTGACGCGGTTCGCACCGCCGAGGATCTTCCGCCCCGTCTCCGTGCCGAGATAGCTCATCGTGGCGACCCCGCTGCCGTTGCAGCCGAGGGCATAGTGCATGCCGTCCTCGCGGCCCATGTGGGGGAGATAATCGAAGGTGAAGGCCACGTTCCCGGTCCAGGCGTGGGTGATCCTCGTACCTTTGAGCTGCGGGAAGCGCTCCGTCATGTAGCGGTAGAGCACGGGAGCGCTCACCTCAGGCGCCACCTCGGTGAAGCGGGCGCGGCCGCCGAAGA
>DATEQI010000275.1:0-2897 GCA_035272805.1 Alphaproteobacteria bacterium
AGAGATTGGGGAAGCGGAAGGCGACCACGAAGGCATCGGCCACGGGCCCTGCGCCAAGGGCCGCCGCGATCATCATGTCGCGCACGAAGCCGAGGATGCGGCTTGCCATGGTGTAGGCGCCGACGAGGGCGCTCGAGCGCAACAGGGCCATGGCGCCTCTTTAGAGGAAAGGCGTCGCTTTAGGAAGCGGCCTCCTTCCTGGGCTCGGGCGAACCGGCGAGCACGCTCGAGAGATGCTCGTGGATGCGCTTGAGCTTCTGCTCGTGCTCGATCTTGAGCCCGAAGACGTCCTTCACGTAGAACACGTCGACGACGCGCGCGCCGTAGGTCGAGATCTTGGCCGATGAGATTTGCAAATTGAGCTCGGTGAGTGCGCGCGTGAGCTCGTAGAGGAGGCCGGGACGGTCGCGCCCGTTGACCTCGATCAGCGTGTGGGTGGCGCTCGCCTTGTTGTCGATGAGCACGCGCGGCGGCACCTGGAACACGTCCATGCGGCTCGGCAGGCGGCGGCCCACGGCGGCGACCTCCTCGGGCCGCAGCCGGCCGGCGAGGCTGCGCTCGATGACGGCGGCGAGCCTGGCGAGCCGGTCCGGCCGCTCGAAGCTGTTGCCCGCCGTGTCCTGCACCCAGAAGCTGTCGAGCGCCATGCCGTTCGAGAGCGTGAAGATGCGCGCGTCCACGATGTTGCCGCCCGCGACCGCGATGGCACCCGCGATCTTGGCGAAGAGCCCGGCGTGGTCGGCCGTATAGACGGTGAGCTCGGTGACCGCGCGATGGGTGTCGATGCGCCAGTCGAGTGCCACCGGCGCCTTTGTCGCCTCCGCCTCGCGCACGATGCGGGCGTGCCGCGCGAGGGTCGCCGTGTCGAGGGAGAGCCAATAGGCGGGATGCCCGCGCGCGAGGTGTGCCGCGAAGTCCGCCTCGCTCCACTCGGCGAGTGCCGCCCTCAAGGAGTCGAGTGCCGCCTTCACGCGCGTCTCGGCGCCGTGCGTGGCGAGCCCGCCGGTCAGCACCTCCTCGGTCTTGTAGTAGAGCTCGCGCAGGAGGGTCGCCTTCCAATTGTTGAACACCTTGGGGCCGGTCGCGCGCATGTCGACGACGGTGAGCACGAGCAAGAGGCGCAGCCGCTCGGGCGATTGCACGAGGCCCGCGAAGTCGGTGATCGTCTTGGCATCGCCGATGTCGCGCTTCTGCGCGGTGCGGCTCATGGCCAGGTGATTGAGCACCAGCCAGGCGACCGTCTCGGTCTCCTCGGAGGAGAGCCCCAGGCGCGGGCAAAGCTTGTAGGCCACCTCGGCGCCGAGTGTGGAGTGATCGCCGCCGCGGCCCTTGGCGATGTCGTGCAGCAGCACGGCGAGATAGAGCACGCGGCGCGAGAGCACCTTGTGCACGATGTCGCTCGAGAGCGGATGCTGCTCCTTGTGCTTGCCCTCCTCGATCCCGTGCAGGAGCCCGATCGCCCGGATGGTGTGCTCGTCGACCGTGTACATGTGGTACATGTCGTATTGCATCTGGGCGACCACGCGGCCGAAGTCGGTGATGAAGCGGCCGAACACGCCCGCCTCATTGAGCCTTCTCAGCGTCGTCTCCGGGTCGTTCCGCGAGGTCAGCATCTCGAGGAAGAGCCGGTTCGCCTCCCCGTTCGCGCGCAGGCTGTGGTCGACGAGGCGGAGAGAGCGCCGCACCGCGCGGAGCGCCTTGGGATGGATGTCGAGCCCATGCTGCTGGGCGACGTGGAAGAGGGCCAAGAGCTTGACCGGGTCCTTCCTGAAGAGCTCCTCGTCGACGACCGTGAGGCGATCGCCCTCGAGCTGGAAACCGTCGATGTCGCGGCGGCGGCGCAGGAGTGCCGCCAGGCTGAAGCGGGCCGGCCGCTTGTGCTCGGCCTCAAGTGCTGCGCAGAAGATGCGCGTCAGATCGCCGACATCCTTGGCCACCAGGTAATAATGCTTCATCAAGCGCTCGACGCGCCGGGTGCCGGCGTGATCGGTGTAGCCCATGCGCCGCGCGATTTCCGGCTGCACGTCGAAGGTGAGCCGCTCCTCGGCGCGCCCGGTGAGCCAGTGGAGCGCTATGCGCAGCGTCAAGAGGAAGTCCTGGGCCTTGGCGAAGGCCTGGGACTCCTCCTCGGTGAGGAAGCCGAGGCCCACCAGCTCGCGCGCGTCGTCGATGCGGTAGAGGTACTTGGCGATCCAGAAGAGCGTGTGGAGGTCGCGTAGGCCGCCCTTGCCCTCCTTGATGTTGGGCTCGACCACGTAGCGCGAATCGCCCATGCGCTGATGGCGCTGGTTGCGCTCGTCGAGCTTGGCGGCGACGTAGGCGAGGCCCGTGCCGGCGATCACCTCGCGGGCGAAGCGCTTCTTGAAGTCGAGAAAGAGTGCCGTCTCACCCGCGACGTGGCGCGCCTCGAGGAGTGCCGTGCGGATGGTGGTGTCGGCCTTGGCTTGCCGGATGCACTCGTTGATCGAGCGGGTGGCATGGCCCACTTTGAGGCCGAGGTCCCACAAGAGGTAGAGCATCCACTCGACCACCTGCTCGGTCGCGGGGGTCGATTTGTAGGGCAGGATGAAAAGGAGGTCGATGTCGGAGAAGGGGGCGAGCTCGCCGCGGCCGTAGCCGCCGACGGCGACGACCGAGAGCCGCTCGCCGGCCGTGGGATTGGCCAGCGGGTAGACCCTGGTGGTGGTGAATTCGTAGAGCGCGCGCACGAGCCGGTCCATGAGCTCGGAGAGGCCGCGCGCCGTCGCCGTGCCCGCGGGCCTCGCCTCGAAGCGCCGACGCAACTCGCCGCGCCCCTGCTCGAGCGCGCGCCGGAAGCACGCCAGCACCTCGAGCCGCAGCCTCTCCGCCGGGAGCTCGCGCCCGGCCAGTGCTGCGAGCTCGCTTTCGAGCTCGTG
>DATEQI010000276.1:0-2008 GCA_035272805.1 Alphaproteobacteria bacterium
GTGCGCCAGCACATGGTCCTTGATCGCGCGCGCCTGCTCGCGCAGCTCGTCGAATTCCGGCAGGCGCGCGATCGCCGCCGCGCGGGCAGCCTGGAAGCCGAGCTTCGAGATCGCGCGCTGCAGCGTGGCGTCGTTGAGCGCGAGGTGGGCATTCTCCTTGAAGGCGTTGCTGGTCGGCTGCATGGGACCCGCACCCCCCTCAGCGCCTGGGCTCGCCGATCGCCGGCAGCTCGGTCATGCCGGCGAGCACCTCGGCCACGTGGCGCACCTTGAGCGCAGCACCCTCGCGCTCGAGCCTTCCGGCCATGTTGAGCAGGCAGCCGAGGTCGCCCGCGAGCAGCGTGCCGGCCCCCGTCGCCTGGATGTCCTTGACCTTGTCCGCGACCATGCGGGTCGAGATCTCCGGGTACTTGATGCAGAAGGTGCCGCCGAAGCCGCAGCACACCTCGGCCCCGGGAAGCTCGCGCAGCTCGAGGCCGGCGACGCTCGCGAGCAGCTTGCGCGGCTGCGCCTTGACCCCGAGCTCGCGCAGACCCGAGCAGGAATCGTGGTAGGTGACCGTGCCCTCGTGGCGCGCATCGACGCCGTCGACCCCGCACACGTCGACGAGGAAGGAGATGAGCTCGTAGGTGCGCCGGGCAAGATCGTGAGCGCGCTCGGCCCACTCCGGCTCGTCGGCGAGGAGCAAGGGATAATGCAGCTTGATCATGCCGGCACAGGAGCCGGAGGGGGCAACCACGAAGTCGTAGGCCGCGAAGGCCTCGATCACCTGCCGCGCGATCGCCTTGGCATCGGCCTTGTCGCCCGAGTTGTAGGCGGGCTGGCCGCAGCAGGTCTGCGCGCGCGGCACCTCGAGCTCGCAGCCGGCGTCCTCGAGCAGCTTGACCGCCGCAAAGCCGACGGAGGGACGAAAGAGGTCGACGAGGCAGGTGACGAATAGGCCAACCTTCATGGGCGTTGCCCCTTGGCCCGGAGCGGGCCGGATTCAGATTAGTGCCGCTCCTAACGCTTGATCCCTTCCCTACATCGTCATTCCGGCCGGAGCGAAGCGGAGAGCCGGAATCCAGGAACCGCGACCCTGGATGCCCGCTTTCGCGGGCATGACGATTTTGGGAGACAAGTGTTAGTATCGATATACTAGCATGGCGGCTTGGGCGTTAGATGGCAAGGCTCGGAGGACTTGGGGTGCTCGCTCATCGCGCTTATGAAGAGCGCGTCGGCTGGCCGGCCGCGCGGCGCAACTATTTCACCCGCGGCGAGGCGGAGCGCTTGCTCGACGGCGAGAGCCCCGTCCGGGTCTGGCGTGAAAAGCGCGGTCTCTCGCAGCGCGCGCTCGCCGCCGCCGCGGGGGTATCGCCGAGCCATCTGGCGGAGATCGAGACTGGGCGCAAGCCAGGCAGCAAGAATGCCTTGCTTGCCATCGCCGCCGTGCTTGAAATCCTGCTGGAGGAACTCGTCTATCTAACCGGCATTTCGCCGCATTCCGCATCGCGGGCCGCCGCGCGATCTCACTCCCCCCGCCGCAGTAAGAGATAGCGGAAGGCGGTCCAGAGAGTCGTTCCCCGGCCCGTCGCTCTGTGGTAGAATTTTCCCAGCTTTCTCAATGGAGCGGGCTTCTCACCAAAGGAGGCTGAGCTATGAGACAAGCGAAGAGCCGGCGAGCAGCCATGACCAGGGTCCTGTGCGCGGTCGCCGCGCTCGTTGCGATGCTGGTCCTCGCGGCCTCTGGTCAGGCGGGGCCAGCCGTCAATTATAATAGCGGTAAGTCGAACTCGGGCAATGTCACCGCTTCGCCCAACAGCCCCGGCCAGTGCCCCGAGGGCGAGGGCATGGTGGACGGCAAGTGCGTGCCCGTCGATTCGATCAACTACAATGCCTCCAAGTCGAACACGGGGGGCGACGGTGGCCCATGTCCGACCTGCGCCAAACCATGCGCCAATACGAAGGACTACCCGAAAAACTGCTGATTGGGCGAGGCCTTTAGCTCGAGCCGGCCTCACTCCCCGCG
>DATEQI010000277.1:0-13083 GCA_035272805.1 Alphaproteobacteria bacterium
CCGCGCGGCGGCACATGCTGCAATGGCAGTGGCCGGTATGGTGGGGCTCATAAGATATCCGGTAGCGGATGCTGCCGCAGAGACAGCCGCCGTCGAGCGCGGTTGGCGTCGCCATGTTGCTCTCCTTGAAGCGCCTTCCCCTCGTCCTTCCCTCAGTCCGCGAGCGTCACCCATACCGGCGTGTGGTCCGAGGCGCGCTCCCAGCCGCGCGGCTCCCGCGCGATGTCGCACTCCTCGAGACGGTCCGCGGCTTGGGGCGAGAGCAGCAGGTGGTCGATCCTGAGGCCCTCGTCGCGCTGCCAACGTCCGGCCTGATAGTCCCAGAAGGTATAGCGGTGTGGCTCGGGGTGAAGGGCCCTGAAGGCGTCCGTGAGCCCGAGGTGGAGAAGGGCGCGGAACTGGGCCCGGCTTTCGGGCCGGCAGAGCGCGTCGTCCTTCCAGGCGACGGGATCGTAAACGTCCTTGTCGGCGGGAGCCACGTTGTAATCGCCGCCCAGCACGAAGGCTTCGTCGAGCTTCACGAGCCGCACCACATGGGCGCGCAGACGCGCCATCCAGGCGAGCTTGTAGGCGAACTTCTCGCCCGGGGCCGGGTTGCCGTTGGGGAGATAGATCGTGGCGACCCTGAGCGTACCGACGATCGCCTCGAGGTAGCGCGCCTGGGCGTCCTCTCCGTCGCCCGGCAATGCCTTGTGCTCGACCTCGATGGGGCGCTTGGCGAGGATGGCGACGCCGTTATAGCTCTTCTGGCCGACGACGGCGGTGTTGTAGCCGAGGTCTTCGATCTCGAGCGCGGGGAAGTCCGCGGTCTGCACCTTGATCTCTTGCAGCAGCACGATGTCGGGTGCGGCCTCCTTGAGCCAGCGCAGGAGATGCGGCAGGCGGGCCTTGACCGAGTTGACGTTCCAGGTGGCGATTTTGAGCAAGAGCCGGCTCCGCTCGGCGCACGAAAGAGATGCCGGCACCGTCATAGCATGATTTGCGCTGCCGTCGAGCGGGCGCGCGACCCTTTCCCGAGGGCGAAGTGAGATTTCCTGCCCCGCCTATCCCCTCTCCCGCTTCGCGGGAGAGGGAGGGACCCATTGCGCAGCAATGGGAGGGTGAGGGACTACTCCGGCGTCAGGCAATCCCTCACCCTTCCCATCCCTTCGGGATGGGCCCCTTCCCTCTCCCGCAAGCGGGAGAGGGGCTTGTCATCACGCCCTCTCCTAGCGGGGAAAGCTACACCGAGAACGAGCTGCCGCAGCCGCAGGACGACGTCGCGTTCGGATTGTGCACCTTGAAATAGGCGCCGAGCAGATCCTCGACGAAATCGACTTCCGCCCCCTTGAGGAATTCGAGCGAGACCTCATCGACCACCACGCGTGCGCCTGCGCGCTCGAAGACGCGATCGTCCGCGTTGCGGGCATCGTCGAAGCTGAAGGCGTATTGGAATCCGGCACAGCCCCCGCCGGAGACGGCGATGCGCATGCCAAGGGCTGCATTGTCTTCCGCCGCCAAGAGCTCCGCGATGCGCTTGGCGGCACTCTCGCTGATCGCCACGGTCGGCGTCTCCGAAGTGACGGCAATGTCCGTCATGATCGCACCGGCTCCTCGCTTCGGGGGCCGGAAACCCTGGCCCGCGCGCGCATTCCTATTTAGCCCAGCCGAGGCCTTTGTCAATGAAGCCCTGGTGCGGCCGGCCGGCTCTGCTGCTTCGCCCTCAAGCCGCATTTTGCCAGCGGCTCAGGCCCAAATGGCTCTTTTCGGCAGCCTTGTCTTAAGCCCATGAGGGCGGCAGCGCGCGTTGCCTGAGGCGGCCCGCACCTGTAGGGTGGCGCCATGAGCGGAACTCTCCTGGCACCTTACGCGTGCGATCCGGCCAAGAGCCGCGGCCGCCTCGTCAAGGAGCCGGAGAGCTCGACGCGCACGCCCTATCAGCGCGATCGCGACCGCGTCATCCACTCCGCGGCCTTCCGCCGCCTCAAATACAAGACGCAGGTCTTCGTCTTTCACGAGGGCGACTACTACCGCACGCGGCTCAGCCACAGCCTCGAGGTTTCCCAGATCGCGCGCTCGGTCGCGCGCGCGCTCGAGCTCAATGAGGACCTCGCCGAGGCGCTGGCATTGGCCCATGACCTCGGCCACCCGCCCTTCGGGCATGCCGGCGAGCAGGCACTCGAGGAAGCCATGAAGAGCTTCGGCGGTTTCGATCACAATGCGCAGACCCTGCGCATTCTCACCAGGCTCGAGCAGCGCTATGCCGAGTTCGACGGGCTCAACCTCACCTGGGAGACGCTCGAGGGAGTGGTGAAGCACAACGGCCCGCTTGCCGGCGACAACGCCAACGGCCCCGTTGCTGAGGGCATTTCCGAGTACAACGCGCAGCACGATCTCGAGCTGGCCAGCTGGCCGTCCGCCGAGGCGCAAGTGGCGGCTCTTTCCGACGACATCGCCTATAACAACCACGACATCGACGACGGTCTGCGCGCCGGCCTCTTCAATGTCGAGGACCTCTCGGCCATTCCGCTCGTCGGCCGCACCTTCAAGGCGGTCGAGAGGCACTACCCCGGGCTCGAGCGCTCGCGCCTCATCCACGAATCGATCCGCCGGCTCATCGACCACATGGTCAACGATCTCCTGGCCGAGACGCGCCGGCGTCTCAACGAGGCGAAGCCGAAGAGTGCCGCCGACATTCGCGCCTGCGGCCGCGCCGTCGTTGCATTTTCCGCCGAGATGCGGGAGAACGACCGCGCTCTCCGGAGTTTTCTCTTCGAGCGCATGTACCGCCATTTCCGGGTCAACCGGATGACCAGCAAGGCCCGGCGCGTGGTGGGCGAGCTGTTCCGCCTCTTCCTCGCCGAGCCGGAATGCCTGCCGACGGAGTGGGGTGCCTTGGCCGAAGGGAGCAACAGCGCCAGGACGGCGCGCGTGGTCACCGACTATATCGCCGGCATGACGGACCGCTACGCCCTCGATGAGCACCGGCGCGTCTTCGACCCGCAGACAAGACTGTAAAATGAATGTTTACAAATACGTAAAGGGCCTCGTTCAGGGCGAGCTCGAGGCGCTGAAGGGGGCCGGCAAGCTGCCCCCCGGGCTCGATCTCGGCCGCGTCTCGGTCGACCCTCCACGCGAGTCAGGGCATGGCGAGCTCTCGACCAATGCCGCCATGGTGCTGGCGCGGGAGGCGAAGGTGCCGCCCCGCAGGCTCGGCGAGCTCCTGGCCGAGCGCTTGCTGGCGTACCCTGCGATCGCGACCGTAGAGGTGGCCGGGCCGGGATTCGTCAATCTCACGCTCGCCGGATCCTTCTGGCAGCAGGCGCTGGCCGAGCTTCTCCAAGAGGGAAGCGATTACGGGCGCTCGGAGATCGGCAAGGGCGAGCTCGTGAACGTGGAATACGTCTCGGCCAATCCCACGGGCCCGCTCACGGTGGCGCACGCGCGCGGTGCCGTGTTCGGCGATGCGCTCGCCTCGCTTCTCGCTTTTGCCGGCTATCGCGTCGTGCGCGAATACTACATCAACGACGCCGGCCAGCAGATCGAGCAATTGGCCTATTCGGCCTACGCGCGCTACCTCGAGGCGCTCGGCGAGGAGATGAGCGAGAAGGAATTCGCCCGGCACTTTCCCGGCCGCACGTGGGAGTACCAGGGCGACTACTTGAAGCCGGTCGGCCGCGCTCTTGTCGAGGCCCATGGCGCGAGCCTCAAGGACGCGGCACGCGGGGCTTGGTTGCCCAAGGTGCGGGACCTCGCGGTCGAGCAAATGATGGCGCTTATCAAGGCGGATCTCGACGCCCTCGGCATTCATCATGACGTCTTCACCTCGGAGCGGCATGACATCGTCGCCAAGGGCAAGGTGGAAGACGCACTCGCCGAGCTCGACCGCCGCGGGCTCTTGTATACGGGCGTGCTCGAGCCGCCCAAGGGCAAGCCGCCCGAGGATTGGGAGCCGCGTCCGCAGACTCTCTTCCGGGCGACCGCCTTCGGCGATACCACGGACCATGCGCTGCGGCGCTCGAACGGGAGCTGGACCTATTTCGCCTCCGACATCGCCTACCACTGGGACAAGTTTCGCCGGGGGGCCAAGACCATGATCGATGTTTGGGGTGCCGACCATGGCGGCCACATCAAGCGCACGCAGGCGGCGCTGAGCGCCATCACCGGCGGCAAGGGCACGCTCGACGTCAAGATCTGCCAGCTCGTCAAGCTTCTTCGCGAAGGCCGGCCCGTCAAGATGTCGAAGCGCGCGGGCACGTTCGTCAGCTTGCGCGAGGTGGTTGACGAGGTCGGCAAGGGCGTCGTGCGCTTCATCATGCTCACGCGCAAGAACGACGCGCCGCTCGACTTCGACCTCGCCAAGGTGGTCGAGCAGTCGCGCGACAATCCCGTGTTCTACGTCCAATATGCGCATGCGCGCTGCCACTCCGTCCTGCGCAACGCGCGCGAGGCCTTTCCCAGCCTCGACTTTTCTTCCGAGTCGCTGGCGCGGCAAGCGCTTGTGCGCTTGAGCGACTCGCTGGAGCTTGCCTTGATCAAGCTGCTGTGCGGTTGGCCGCGCCAGATCGAGGGTGCGGCCGAGGTGCACGAGCCCCATCGACTCGCGTTTTATCTTTATGATCTCGCGGCCGCCTTCCACGGACTCTGGACGAAAGGCCGGGAGGAGCCTAGCCTGCGCTTTATCCGGGATGGCGACGCCGAGTTGACGGGCGCGCGCTTGGCCCTGGTTCGGGCGGTTCAGCTCGTCATCGCCTCCGGACTCTCAATCTTCGGCGTCGACGCGGTAGAGGAGATGCACTGATGCCATCGGACCCCGGGCCGGCCGGATCTCACGATCCGCTCCGCGCAATCTACGAGCACGAGCAGAGGCGCCCCCGCCGCTCGCGGCTCTTCACCGGTGCCGTGGCGCTCCTCGTGCTCGGCGCCATGGCGCTCGTGGTCTATTACGCCTATCAACTGGGACTGCGCGCCGGCGCGCAAGGGCCGGCACCGCTCATCAAGGCCGAGCAACAGCCCTACAAGGTCAAGCCGGAAGAGCCCGGCGGGATGGACGTACCCAACCAGGACAAGCTGATTTACAAGGAAGTCAAGCCAGCCGGCTCGGGGGCCAACGCTGAGCCGGTCGAGCGCCTGATGCCGCCGCCGGAATCTCCGCTTCCCAAGCCCGAGAAGGAAGAGCCCCAGGCGCAGCAGGCCCAGGCAGCGGAGCCGCCGGCGCCAGCCGCTCAGCCGACACCGCAGCAACCGAGCGCTGCGGCCGCGGCGCCAAGCGCTCCCGTCTCGCCGTCGGCCGCTGCGGCGGCGACGCCGCCCAAGGAGGGCGTGCCGCAGCAAGTGGCGCAGGGCGGCGGCCTGGAGGCGCCGGCGACACCCGCGAAATCGGGCAGCTCGAGCGAGCCGGCCGCCAAGCCAGCGGCGGCTAGCGAGAGCGCGCCAGCGGCGGCCAAGCCCGCGGCGACGCCTTCCGCCAGTGCCGAAAAGGCGCCAAGCCGCGCCGCCGGCGAAGCGGCGGACGACTGGCACGTGCAGCTCGGGGCCGTACGCACGGCCGAGGAGGCGCAGCACGAGTGGGCGCGTCTCCAGGGCAAGTATACGGATTTGCTCGGGCAGCTTTCGCTCAACATCCAGCGCGTCGACCTCGGCGGCGACAAGGGCGTGTTCTTCCGCATCCGAGGCGGCCCGCTCGCGGATCGCGCGCAGGCGAACGCGCTCTGCGACCGGCTGAAGGTGGTCCAGGTCGGATGCATCGCGGTCAGGCGTTGAGCGCAGCACGGTCGCATTGACCGGCATGCAAGAGCCGCGCGCGGTCATCTTCGGCTGCGCGGGCGCCGTCCTCGGCAGGGCCGAAGCGCGCTTCTTCCGCGAGAGCAATCCGCTCGGCTTCATCCTCTTCACGCGCAACTGCAAGGAGCCGGCGCAAGTAGGCACCCTCGTCGGCGAGTTGCGCGCCTCCGTCGGCCGCGGCGACGCGCCGGTGCTGATCGACCAGGAGGGCGGCCGCGTCGCCCGTCTTCTTCCGCCGCATTGGCGCAAGGCCCCTTCCGCTCGCCGCCTCGCGCAATTGGCGGAGCGCTCGCTCGAAGGGGCCCGCCGAGCCGTCTGGCTCAACGCGCGGCTGATCGCGGCGGAGCTCGACGAGCTCGGCATCACGGTCGATTGCGCGCCGGTGCTCGACCTGGCGTTGCCGGAGACGCACGATGTCATCGGCGATCGCGCCTTCGGCGCCGATCCGGAGCGCGTGGCCATCCTCGGCAGGAGCGTCTGCGAGGGACTCTCGGCCGGCGGAATAGCACCCGTGATCAAGCACATCCCCGGTCATGGCCGCGCCCGCGCCGACAGCCATCTCGAGCTTCCGGAGGTCGCCGCAGCTTGGCAGTTGATGCGCGCGACCGACTTCGTGCCCTTCAAGGCGCTTGCCGATCAGCCCTGGGCCATGACCGCGCATGTCCGCTTCAGCGCGATCGATCCGGTGCATGCGGCAACCACCTCGCGCCGCCTCATCGCCGAGGTCGTGCGCGGCGAGATCGGCTTCGCGGGGGCGCTCATCTCCGACGATCTCGGCATGCGCGCGCTCGCGGGCGACTTCGGCGCGCGGACGGCGGCGGCACTCGCCGCCGGCTGCGATGTCGTGCTGCACTGCTCGGGCGTGCTCGAGGAGATGGCGGCCGTGGCCGCGGCAGCGCCGCCCTTAGGCGGCCTTGCCGCGGAGCGGGTGTCGCGCGCGCTCGCGCAGCGCCGCGAAGCGGAACCGCTCGAGGTGGCCTCGGCAATGGCGGAGCTTGACGCCCTTCTTGCGGCAGCGTAAGCGATGCGCCGTGAACTCGTCCTCGCTCTCCTACATCCTCTTTGAAGCGTCGATATGGGTGCTGCCCGTGATCATCGCGGTCACCTTTCACGAGGTGGCCCACGGGGTGGTGGCCAATTGGCTCGGCGATGACACCGCCTATCGGCTGGGCCGGGTCAATTTCAACCCGCTGAGACACATCGACCCCTTCGGCACGATCGTGCTTCCCGCACTCCTGCTCTTGATCCGCGCGCCTTTCCTCTTCGGCTATGCCAAGCCGGTGCCGGTCAATTTCGCGCGACTCGGTCACCCGAAACGCGACATGGTGTGGGTCGCCGCCGCCGGTCCGGGGATGAACATCCTCTTGGCCCTGGTCTCCGGCCTGCTCGTTCACCTCGCCCCTTGGCTGCCCGGCGTGATCGGGCCCTGGGTTTTTCACAATCTAGAAAATTCGCTTATTATCAACGTAGTATTGGCCGTTTTTAACATGCTTCCTCTGCCCCCTCTCGATGGCGGGCGGGTGCTCGTGGGGTTGCTGCCGCCGCCGCTCTCGCGCGCACTTGCCGGGCTCGAACGCTGGGGAATGTTTATTCTGATCGCCGTTCTCTTTATCCTGCCCATGTTGGGGCGCGAGCTTCACAGCGACCTCAACGTGATGGCGTGGCTCATCGGATGGCCGGCCGAGAGGCTCTTCGAGGGGATTATTTGGCTGACGGGCTCGAGCGGATTTTTTGACTGAATCGTCGCGGCATCAAATAGGCGGACCTGGCCGAATGGATAGCGAGGAGCGCTTCGAGGACACCCAGCCGCTCGCACTCCCGCACGAGCAGCTCATCGTCGAGCTCGGCGGCTACGAGGGGCCGCTCGATATGCTGCTCGAGCTGGCGCGGCTGCAGAAGGTCGATCTCGTCCATATCTCGATCCTGGCGCTGGCGGAGCAATACCTTGCCTTCATCGCGCGCGCGCGCGACTTGCGCCTCGAGATCGCGGCGGACTATCTCGTCATGGCGGCCTGGCTCGCCTATCTCAAGTCGCGCCTGCTGCTGCCCAAGGAGACCGCGGCCGAGGCGGAGCCGACGGGTGCCGAGATGGCGGCGGCGCTGCGCTTTCAGCTGCAGCGGCTCGAGGCCATGCGCGAGGCAGGCGTGCGCCTGCTTGCGCGTCCGAGGCTCGGCTATGACGTGCTGCCGCGCGGAGCAGCGGAGCGGCCCGTGATCGTCAGGAAGCCGTACTACACGCTCACGCTCTATGATCTGCTCAAGGCCTATGCCGATCGGCAGGCGCACGTCGCCGGAGCCACGCTTCATATCAAGGCCGCCACGCTCTATTCGATGGACGATGCGCTTCAGCGCCTGCGCGACATGCTGGGCAAGGTGCCCGAGTGGCAGACGCTGATGAATTTCCTGCCGCCCAACCTGCGCGGGCCGCTGGTGCTGCGCTCGGCGATCGCGGCGACCTTTGCCGCGAGCCTCGAGCTCACCCGCTCGGGCCGCGCTCAGATCCGGCAGGACCGGCCGTTCGGGCCGATCTACGTGCGCGCACGCCGAGAGGGCGAATGAACGACCGTCATCAGCAGCTCCGCCTCATCGAGGCCTTGCTCTTCGCCGCCGCCGAGCCGCTCGGCGAGGATATGCTGAAGGCGCATCTTCCCGAGGATGCCGATATCGCGGCGCTGGTGGCCGAGCTTGCGCAGCTCTACGCCAATCGCGGCGTGCACGTGATGCAGGTCGGCAAGAAGTGGGCGATCCGCACGGCGCCCGACCTCGCGGCAGCCCTCAGGACCGAAGAGGCCGTGCCCAAGAAGCTCAGCCGCGCCACGGTCGAGACGCTCGCGATCATCGCCTATCACCAGCCGATCACCCGGCCCGAAATCGAGGAGATCCGCGGCGTGTCGCTCAGCCGAGGCACGCTCGATTTGCTGCTCGAGGCTGGATGGATCAAGCCCGGACGGCGCAAGGAAGGGCCCGGCCGGCCGGTGACCTGGGTCACCACCGAGGCCTTCCTCGACCACTTCGGGCTCGCCAGCACCAAGGATCTGCCCGGTATCGAGGAGCTGCGCGCCGCTGGCCTCTTGGATAAGCGCCCGGCGATTTCCGCTTATGGGGCGGCTCTCACCGAGGACCAGATCGCCGCGGAGGAGGTAGAGCGGGAGCGCGCGCTCGAAGAGGCCGAGAGCCGCGAGGAAAGCCTCGAGGAGGCCGACCTCGGCGAGGAGGAGGTGCCGAGAGAGCGCTCGGGCGATGGCGCGGCGGGATCTCGCGACGGGGAAGAGGAGCCGCCCGAGGCTGAAGGGGCAGGTGCCGCGGCCGGGCCCGGCGTTGAGGCAGCGCCAAGGCGTTAGAGTCCGATCGACTCCACTCCACGCCAGGCGCCGCGGCAGGCACCGGACGAGAGCGCCACGCCCGCGTCTCGTGAAGTATTTGCATGCGGGACTTTTCCCCGCTTCCCCAATGTCCTACATATGACGGGTCTGGCCCGCCCGCCATTGCGGCGGCCCGGGCTTTTTGCCATAGTCCGAGCGCGACCGGACTTGGCCGGCGGGGTCGCAAGGCGGCCTTGGTAGGTACCAGACTGTCGCTCAATCAACAATTTGGTACCCTCGCGCAACGGCTTCAGCGACGCGCCGCGTATCGGGAGCAAGAGACATGGGATCATTTAGCATTTGGCATTGGCTGATCGTGCTCGCGGTCGTGCTCATCCTCTTTGGCGGGGGCGGCAAGATCTCGAAAATCATGGGTGACATGGCCAAGGGCGTTAAGGCCTTCAAGAAGGGCATCAAGGAGGAGGATGAGCCCCACGCCGAGGAGAGCGCGGCGCCGAAGCCCATCGCTTCCTCCGGGACGGTAGGGTCCGCTTCGGCGGCGCCGAGCCCCGAGCCCGTGGTCCGCCGCGACGATTCGGCGCGCGGTTGAGGCGTTCTCGCGGCCGTCGCCTGGATCGGCCTCGAGAGGAATAGGCGCGGGAGCCCGCCGGCCATGTTGGACTTCAGCTGGTCCGAAATACTCTTGATCGCGGTCGTGGCGCTCATGGTGGTGCGGCCGAAGGACCTGCCGCAGGTGCTCAAGGTCGTCGCCCAGTTCGCGCGCAAGGCGCGCGCGATGGCGCGCGAGTTCCAGTCCGGGGTCGAGGAGATGGTGCGCGAGGCCGAGCTTCACGAGGTCAGGAAGGAGATCGAAAGCGCGGTATCCGCCGATCTGGCGCAAGAGCTCGACCACTCGATCGATCCCGGCGGGACGATCGCGCAGTCGCTCGATCTCCAGGCCGAGGCCGCGGCGAGCGCGCCGGCGCCGCCGCCGCCTGATGCCGCTCCGAGCGAGGTGCCGGGGGAGCCGGCGCAGGCGGCCGCCGAGGGCGAGGTTGAGGCCGCACCCGCGCTCAAGCCACCCTCGCAGCAAGAACCCGCCGCCGCCGTCCCGCTGGTCGAGCCCTGAGAAGGCAGAATAGATGTCCGACGGGCCGCCCGACGACAAGTCGATGCCCCTCTTCGAGCATCTCATCGAGCTGCGCCGGCGGCTGATCTACGCCTTCACCGGCTTCATTCTCGCTTTTCTCGTCTGCTTCTACTTCGCGGGCGACATCTTCGATTTCCTGGTCCAGCCGCTGGCCCACCAGTTCCCGCCGGGCGCCCACAAGGCGCTCATCTACACGGCTCTTCACGAGGCCTTCTTCACCTACATGAAGGTCGGACTCTTCTCGGCACTCATGATTTCCTTTCCGCTCACCGCGATGCAGCTGTGGAAGTTCGTGGCCCCCGGACTCTTCAAGCACGAGAAGCAGGCGTTCCTGCCTTTCCTCATCGCGACACCGGTGCTGTTCATCATGGGTGCGGCCCTCGCCTATTACGTGATCATGCCGCTCGCCTGGCATTTCTTCCTGCAATTCCAGCGTCCGGCCGAACCTGGCGACATGGCGATCGAGTTGCTGCCCAAGGTGAACGAGTACCTCTCGCTCGTCATGCATCTCCTCTTCGGCTTCGGCCTCGCCTTCCAGATGCCCGTGGCGCTCACGCTCATGGCGCGCGCGGGCATGGTGAGTGCGGCAACGCTCCGCTCAAGGCGTCGCTACGCCATCCTCGTCGTCTTCGTCATCGCCGCGATCTTGACCCCACCCGACGTGATCAGCCAGTGCTCCTTGGCCGTTCCCCTTGTCGTGCTTTACGAGCTCTCGATCCTCGCGGTGCGCATGATCGAGAAGAAGCGCGCCGAGCGCGAGGCGAAGGAGGAAGAGGAGCTCGACGAGCCCGCGGCGAAGCCGGCCGCGGCCGCCGCAGGCGGTGGCGAGGCGCACTTCGAGGACACCGATTTCAACATGGGCCGGCAATAGGCGGCATCCCGCTCTCAGGCACATTCGCCCTCTCGTCATCCGCGTGAGACGCTTGCGCCGCTCGGCGGGCCGGCTGCCCTCACCGCCCGAAGGGGCTTCTATGCTGCGGCGGAACGTGCCTACACTGCGCTCGCGAACGAGCGGCAGGCGTGCGGGTGCGGAATAACGAGGGGAGAGGAGCCGTGCCGTCGGAGGCGGGGCGCGCAACCAAGAAAAGACGCGAGGGAAACGCCGATGGGATTGGCCGATATCAAACCCTCCGCCGAGGCGATCCGGCGCTATACGGAGGCCGGCTATTGGGTCGGCACGACGTCGAACGAGCTCCTCGAGCGTAACGCCGCAGCGTTCCCGACGCGCGAGGCGCTCGTGGACGTGCGCCAGCGCCTGAGCTGGTCCCAATACTACCGCCGCGTCCAGCGCCTCGCCGCCCGCTGGCTCAGGCTCGGGCTCACGCGCGACGACGTGATCGCGATCCAGCTGCCGAACTGGAACGAGTTCGCCGTCGCGGTCAATGCCGCGATGATGCTGGGCATTCCCTTCTGCCAGTTCCACAGCGACTTCCGCCGCAAGGAGGTGGAGTTCATCTTGCGCTTCATCGGCGCGTCGTTGCTGGTCATGCCGCACCGGTTCCGCGGCTTCGACCATTTGGCGCTGATCCGCGAGCTCAAGCCGGCGCTGCCGCGGCTCGCGCACCTCGCCGTGGTGGCGGACGAGGCGCCCCCCGAGGACAGCTTCGACCTGCGGCGCTTCCTCGACAGCGACGCCGAGCCGGAAGTGTCCGAGGCCGAGCTCAAGCGGCATCGGCCCGGCGGCAACGATCTCGCGCGCGTTCTCTTCACCTCGGGCACCACGGGCGATCCCAAGGCGGTCATGCACACGCACAATTCGACGGCCTGCTCCGCCCGCTTCCATAACCGGGACTACGGCATCACGGCAGAGAGCGTGATCCTCCTCTTCCTGCCGGTCGGGCTCAATTGGGGCTTCGTCAAGACGCTGCAGGCGATAGAGGCCGGCTGCAAGCTCGTGTACATGGACATGTTCAGGGCGGAGGAGGCGCTCAAGCTCATCGAGCGCGAGCGCATCACCCATTTCGCGAGCGCACCCGCCGGCCTCGCCGCACTCTTGAATGCGCCGAATTTCGGCAAAACCGACCTGAGCTCGATCGAGACGGTGATCACCGGCGGTGCCTCCTGCCCGATCGAGCTCATCCGCCAGTGGCGCGCGAAGGTGCCCGGGCATCTTCTCGAGCTCTACGGCATGGCCGAGGCCGGCGGCCAATCCTGCACGCTGCTTTCCGACGACCCCGAGGCGGTCTCGGGCACCGTCGGCCGTCCGCACAAGGAAATGGGCATGAGGATCGTGGACGAGCACGACCGCGAGGTCGCGGCCGGCACGGTCGGCGAGATCCTCTCCATCGGCCCCTCGCTCATGATGGGCTACTACAACAATCCGGACGCCAACGCGCGCAGCTTCACCGCCGAGGGCTGGTTCCGCACCGGCGATCTCGGGGTGCTCGACGAGCGCGGCTATTTGAGGATCGCCGGCCGGCGCAAGGAGATGATCATCCGGGGCGGCGCGAACATCTATCCGCGCGAGATCGAGGAGGTGCTGTTCAAGCACCCGAAGATCCTCGATGCGGCGGTCGTCGGCATTCCCGACGCGAGGCTCGGCGAGCGGGCGTGCGCCTGCATCGTGCCGCGCCCGGGTGCCACGCTCTCGGCGAGCGAGGTGGTGGATTTCCTGCGCGACAAGATCGCGACCTACAAGCTGCCCGAGCGCGTCGAGTTCCTCGCGCAATTGCCGCGCACGCCGACGGGGAAGGTGCAGAAGGGGCCGCTCAGGGAGCTGGTGGCGGGCGAGGGGGCGCGCTAGGCGGGTGGGGCCCGCCGGCCCGCGCCGGACACGCCGTAGAAGAAACGCAAGGGGACGCCGATGAGACTGGCCGATATCAAACCCTCCGCCGAGGCGGTCCGGCGCTATACGGAGGCCGGCTATTG
>DATEQI010000278.1:0-3236 GCA_035272805.1 Alphaproteobacteria bacterium
TGCGTCCGAGGCCGCGGGCAATCCCGCCTTCGCGGGCCTCGGGATCAATCAGGTGCGAGGTGCCGCGCAGCCGGGCGGCAACATGGAGGGCAAGGAGGTCCGCTTCGGGGTCGCGGGCTCGGCACTCTTCGCCGAGATCGCCACGGCCTCCTCGGACGGTGCCGTGAATGCGATGCACGACAGCTTCCTGCCGCTCAGCGGCGGCATCCTGCTCGCCAACATGTTGGTCGACGAAGTCATCGTGGGAGCGCCTGGCTCCGGCCTCTACGGCATGCTCCTCTTCTCAATCGTGGCGGTCTTCCTCGCCGGGCTGATGGTCGGTCGCACGCCGGAATATGTCGGCAAAAAAATCGAGGCCGCCGAAGTCAAGATGACGACATTGGCCTTGATCTCGGTGCCCGCGGCGATCCTCGGCCTCGCCGCCGTCGCCTCGGTCGTCGAGGCCGGGCTCGCGGGGCTCGGCAACCAGGGTCCGCACGGCTTCAGCGAGATTCTCTACGCCTATACCTCGGCCGCCGCGACGAACGGCAGCAGCTTCGCCGGCCTCAACGCCAACACGCCCTTCTACAACCTGACCCTGGCGCTCGCGATGCTCGTCGGGCGCTTCATGGTCATCGTCCCGGTGCTCGCCGTCGCGGGCTCGCTCGCCGCCAAGCGCGTCATACCGGCCTCGAGAGGAACGCTGCCGACCCACGGCCTGCTATACGTGGCTTTCCTCATCGGCGTGATCGTCATCGTCGGCGGTCTCACCTATCTGCCGGCCGTCGCCCTCGGCCCCATGGACGAGCACCTCGTCATGGGTGCGGGCTCGCTCTACTGAGCGCGGGTGCTCCCCTCGAAATATCGGGGAGCTCGTCCGGTATTCGTTGAATTTCGCCCGATTGAGTGAGACGCTCCACATCCCTCGAGCCGAAGCGAGGCATCCGGAGATGTTCGAGCGCCTGCCTCTCCTCTTCCGCTCCGCGATGTATGCGCTGCGCGGCGGCTTCCTCATTCGCCCGCTCGCTATTGCCGTGCTCCTCGGGATTGCGGGTGCCGTGCTTTCCTCCCTCGAGGAGCAGGTTCCGGCAATCAGCGCCTGGATCCCCGAGACCCTGTTTCCCTCGCGCGAGGATCCCCAGGTGGCGCAGGTGATCCTCAGCGGCATCGCCACCTCGATCATGACGGTCGTGTCGATCGTGTTCGCCATCCTCTTGATGACGCTGACGCTCGCATCGACGCAATTCTCGCCCCGCATCCTCGTCAACTTCGTCAGAGACCGCACCACGCAGTGGACGCTCGGCGTCTTCCTGGGCACGTTCTCCTACTGCATGGCGGCACTGCCGGCCGCGCGCTCTCTGCCGCACCCGTTCGTTCCGGTCGTGACCGCGACGGGGGCCATGCTGCTTGCGCTGGTTTGCGTCGGCTGGCTGATCTACTTCATCAACCACATTTCCCGCTCGATCAGCGTCAACCACATCGTGGATCGGATCGCCCGCGAGGCCGAGCTTGTGATCGACGAATTCATGCCTTACCCGAGGGGTCCGTTCCCATTGCAGGACCGGAACGAGCCCTCTGCGGTCGCCGGCGGCTCCCCCATCGCCAGCCGGGAGTCCGGATATATCCGCTACATCGATATCAATCGCCTCGTCGCGCTCGCGAAGGCGTACCGCATCCGCGTGCGGCTGGAGCGCCGCGTCGGCCACTTCGTGCCGGCCGGCGTTCCCCTCATGAGCGTATCGGATGTGGAGCGCGTGCCCGCCGACCGCGCCCTTCATCTCCTCGGCACCTTCGATATCGGCCCGACGCGGACCATGCAGCAAGACGTGGAGTTCGGCATAATCCAGATCGTCGACATCGGGCTGCGGGCGATCTCGCCCGCAATCAACGATCCGAGCACGGCAATCAGCTGCGTCGACCAGCTGAGCCGCGTCGTGATTCGCTGGATAGGCCGTGTGCCGCCGCCGTCTCATTACTACGCGCCGCCGCACGTCCTGCGCCTCACGGTACCGTGGCTCGGCTTCCAAGGCTTGCTCGATACGGCATTCGAGCAGATCCGGCATTATGCCGTCTCCGACGTCGCGGTGAGCCTGCGCTTGCTGCGCGCCTTCGACGACATCGCAAGCACCACCCCGCACGCCGAGCTTCGCAGACCGCTTCTCGAGCGCGCCCGTCGCGTTGTCGCCGGATGCGCGGGCAGCCTGCCGGAAGACGAGCTGGCCAAATTGCAGCAGCGTCTCAAGGCGTTCGAGGCCAGGGTCGCGGCCGAGGGCTGAACTCGCGGTGCCGGGCGAGAGCCGTTCCAGATTGCCGCATGGAGCCCAAATGGCGACCCTGACGCTCGGAGCCCAGGCTATCCGGGGAATGTCGGTTGAAGACAATTTTACACTATAGCACCGATCCCAATCGGGCATCAATGCGATGGCCCCGCGACCGGGTGCGCCTGGACGTGCAAAGAGAGCGCTTTACCGCAGCGCTCAAGGTCAGTCCGATGCAGCAACCCGAACGCCCGCTCCGCCCGCGAAGCGAGGCGGGCCCGGCCAGCCCGCTCTCGCTCGTCTTGCTCGCCGGGCTTGCGCTCCGGCCCGTCCCTCTCCCCATGCTTCAGCCGCTGCTGCGGCTCGCGGCGGGGGCGGTGGTGCGGCGTCATCCCGCGCTGCTCGCGCGGCTCGACGGCTTCGCGGATGCGCGCTTCCTGATCGATCCGGTGGACCTGCCGATCGCATTCCTGCTGCGCCTGGGCGGCAGGCACCTCGAGCTTAGCGCGGTCGCCAAGGACGCCGGCGCTCAAGGTGCTACGGCCGTGGTGCGCGGCCCGCTCCTCATCCTGCTCGACATGCTGGAAGGCCGCATCGACGGCGACGCCGTCTTTTTCACGCGGGACTTGACCATCGAGGGCGATACCGAGGCGGTGGTGGCCCTGCGCAACGCGATCGAGAACGCGGAGATCGATCTGGCCGGCGACATGGCCGCCTTGCTGGGGCCGCTTCAAGGGCTCGGGCGCGCCGGCTTCGGCGCGATGACGGGCCTGCTGCGCGCCGCGGCGCGCGATCTCGAGACGCTGCGCGCCGCCCTCTTGGCTCCGCTCGAGCGGCAAGCGCGGCGGCAGGCAAGGGAGGTCGAGGAGCTCAAGGCCGGACTCGCGGCGCTCAAGGGCGAGAAGCGGGGACGACTTGCCGCCCGCCCCACGGGCGGGGAGTCCTTTTAAGATGTCGCAGGCCCTCGAGCTCGTTTGTCCCGCCGGCACGCCCGCGGCC
>DATEQI010000279.1:0-8827 GCA_035272805.1 Alphaproteobacteria bacterium
CATCCGCTTCCCCCTAGGACTTCGGTCGCCCGCGCATGAAGCGGCGTGCTGTGCGTACCAGCCGCGGCACCAGCTTCGGGCGCAGCAGGCGCTCGTCGTAGCCGCCCATGCGGCGATCGTTCTCAGCTAAGCAGACGTCCATGAGCTCCTTCGCATCGATGTCGATGCCCATCGACTCGTGCCCGGTCATGGTGAAGTTGTCGCCGCCCATGTCGCTCGCCGTACGCAGCCGCTCCTGGATGAGCCGCGCGAAGACGGCCGAGCGGCGCAGGTCGAACACCGGCTTTCTCCACCAGCGCAGGTTCTTGCGGTGCCAGGCGGCCCAATTGACGAAGAAGAGAATGTGCCGGCACTCCTCCTGCATCACGGGCTCGAAGGTATCGACCAGCTCGGGCGGGAAATAGCCCGAGCGCTTGGCGAGCTCGAACAGCCCGAAGGCGAAGAAGCTGTCGACGCATTCGCTGTAGCCCGTGACCATGAAGGCCCACTCGGCATCGCGCGGCTTGGCATAGGGCGGCTCCGCGCCAAGCTTGATGCCGTAAGCGGCGACCATGTTGGAGAGCACTTCCTTGTGGCGACCCTCCTCGAAGCCGTTGAGCTCGACGGCTTGCTTGAGGAGCGGGTCCGCGATGCCCTCGGCATAGGTCGCGACGTGGATCTTGGCCTTCCCTTCGGTCTGCACCGCGATGTCCCAAATCGGCAGGCCGACCAGGCGCCCGCGCGCGTCGTCCGCGAGCTTGGGCCAGTCGATCGCCGCCGGCTTGTAGGGATTGTGCGTGTCGAGGAGCATGCGGCAGAAGAGGCGCTTGTGCGCCTCGCTGCCGACGCGAACCGGTCCGCCCGCCTCGCCTTGCCAGAGGCGAGCGGCCCGATCCGCCTGTGCGACCATGACGTTCTCCATGTGCGCGCCGATCATTCCGACTTCATGCCGCCCATATCCTGCTGCATATGGCCCATCTCGTCGTCGGCCGCACCTATTTTCTGCACTTTGACCGTGACCGTGATTTTGCCGGCCTTCTCGAAGGTGAGGGTCATGGGAAAGCTTTGGCCCTCCACGAGCGGCTGCTTCAGGTCCATCAGCATGACATGGTAGCCGCCCGGCTTGAAGACCGCCTGGCTGCCGCCGCGCACGTCCACGGCGTCGACCGCAAGCATCTTCATGACCCCGTTCTCCGTCTCGCTCCGGTGCATCGCGGCCGTCTCGGCGACGGTGGTCGACACGGCCACGAGGCGATCCGCCTCCTTGCCTTTGTTCAAAATCGTCATGTAGGCGGCACCGTTCGTGGCACCACCCGGTGTCGCGCGCGCCCAGGGGGCCATGATCTCGATCGTCGAAGCGGACGTCGTCTGGCCGTGCGCCGTCGCGACAGAGGCGAGGGAGAGGGCGAGGGAGAGCGCGATAATCAGGGCCTTCATGATATCCGTCTTCATGAGGATTGGCTGATGAGCTGGCGCAGCCGTGCGGCGATCTGTCCGGGCTTCTGCTCGGCCGAGATGAGTGTCACGTAGCGGCCTTCGGGGTCCATGACGTAGAGAATGGAGCTGTGGTCCACGAGATAGTCGTCGGGATTTTTCCCGGTCGGATGTTTCTTGAAATAGACCCGGTATTCCCTTGCGACGTCGGCGATCTGCTCGGGCGTGCCGGTCAGACCGACGATGCGGGGATCGAACGACTTTACGTACCTCGCGAGCACTTCCGGCGTGTCGCGCTCCGGGTCGACGGTGACGAAGAGCGGCGTGATTCTGTCGGCGATCGGGCCGAGCTTGCCGAGGGCTTCGGCAATGTCATTCAATGTCGTCGGGCAAACGTCCGGGCAATAGGTGTAGCCAAAGTAGACCAGCAGCCATTTGCCGCGAAAGCTGCGATCGCTGACCGTCCGGCCATCGCTTGCGGTGAGCGTGAACGGGCCGCCGATGGCAAGCGCCGAATGCGAACCCGGCTCCGGCCGGAAATGCGCCACCACCATGGCGACAGCACCCAATGCGCCGAGCGCCAAGGCTCCCAGACCCACGAGGGTGGCACGTCGCGTTTGTGGGCTCATCACGGGTTGCTCTTCTCCAGGGGCGGACCGGTTCGGGCTCGAGGTGCCGGCAGAGCCGCGGCCGCGGACGATGTTGATACTCTGAAAGACCTCACGAGGCCACGGGGAGTATGTGACAAAAGCGCGCACGGCGCATAAATAAAGTAGCTGCGGCAATCATTGCGCTCCAAAAAATATCTCTTTCAATCAATTAATTGGCGCTCTCTGCTCAACTATTTCAGAAACCTAAAAAACGGCGGTGCGATCGCGCATGCAAGGCCATGGTTCGTGACTTGCTCGTGCCGGCGCCGAGCGTGCGGTCATAGCGCTAGGCGAGCGGCTATGGCAAAATCGCTCGAAAGTTGCGGGAGCGTGCCATGGCGACGTTGCCCAGCAGCGGCTCTAAGGGGCGCACAGGGAGGCGGATAGCGTTCCTTTTTGTCGTGGGGGCTTGGCTGGCGCTCGGCGCATGCCCGGCCATCGCCCAGGCTCCCGCCGCCGGCCCGGCGAGGGCCGAGGCCGAGCCCCGGGTAGCGCTCGTCATCGGCAACGGCGCGTACCGCGCCGCAGGGGTGCACAAGCTCAAGAACCCGGTTAATGATGCCCGCGCCATGGCCAAGACGCTGCGCGAGCTCGGCTTCAAGGTCATCGAGGTCGAGGACGCCGACCTCAAGACGATGCAGAAGGCGTTCGTCGAGTTCTCGCAGGCGCTGCCCCGGAACGGCGCCGCGCTCTTCTATTATGCCGGCCATGGCATGCAGCTGAAGGGCCTCAACTATCTTCTCCCCGTGGATGCCGCTGTCGAGATCGATGCGGCGATCCCCTTCGAGACCTTCCCCATGGAGGTGGTGACCGACCAGCTCGACGACGCCCATGCGCGCGTGGCGCTGGTGATCCTCGATGCCTGCCGCGACAGCCCGTTCGGGCGGGGCCTGCGCGGGATTTCGGGCGGGCTCGCCGCGATCGACGCGGCGCGCGGCACGCTGATCGCCTATGCGACGGCGCCCGGCGCGGTGGCGGAGGACGGCGACAGCGGTCATGGCCTCTATACCTTGGAGCTGCTCTCCGCGATCAAGTCGCCGGGCCTGGACGTGGAGCAGGTCTTCAAGAAGGTGCGCGCCGCCGTGGTCGAGCGCTCGGGCGGCAAGCAAGTGCCGTGGGAGTCGTCCTCGCTGATCGGCGAGTTTTTCTTCGTACCGCCGGGCTCGACCGCGACGATGACGCCGCCGCCAAGCTCTGCCCCGTCCGAGGCGCCGGAAATGATGCTGTGGTCGAGTGTCAAGGACAGCGGCGACCCCGCCTTGCTGCAGACCTATCTCGACCAGTTCCCGCACGGCACCTTCGCGGGTGCTGCCAAGATCATGATCGAGAAACTGAAACGCAGCCAGACGGCAGCGCTCCCGCCGAAGCCCGAGGCGGTGCCGGCGCCCGCGGCAAGCGCCGCGGTAGCGATTGAAGAGATCGAGGGCGCGTACATCACGGTCAAGCGCGCGAATATCCGCGAGAAGCCGCTGACCGACGCCAAGTTGATCAAGACGCTGGAGCCGGGCGTGCCGCTGACGGTGACCGGCCGGGTCAAGGACACGGGCTGGTACCGGGTCGTCAGCGCCGACGACAAGCTGCGCGGCTTTGTCTTCGGCGACGCGATCCAAGACATGAAGGCGGCCGAGGAGGCGGAGTGGCAGCGGGTCAAGGACGCCAAGGAGAGCGGCCTCGTGGATCGCTTCCTCAAGCGCTACCCCGCGGGCGCCTATGCCAACGAGGCGAAGGGGCTGCGTGAGGCGCTGACAAAGGCGGAGAAGCAGGCGATCGTGGTGCCCTCGGCATCGGCCGCGCGACCGTCAGACGAGAGTAGCAAGATGGCCGTTCCGATCGAGCCATTGATGACGGCCAAATCCCAGGATCACGTCGAGACGCCAGGCGCGGGCACGCCGGTAGCACGGATTCCCCCTGACCGCTCCCAGAGCGAGATCGGGATACAGGGCAAAGGCGGCGGCGACCCCTACCTCAACGCCTTGCGCGACGCCATCGTCAGGAACCTGACCTATCCCGCCTTGGCGCACGGCCGCGCCGGCATTGCCAAGTACGAGATGGTGATGGACCGCCAAGGCGTCATGCTCAAGCTCGCCATCGTGCAATCGACGGGCTCGCCGGACCTCGACCGCGCGGGCATGGACGCAGTCCAGAAGAGCGCGCCCTTCGATCCGCCGCCGGCAAAGATCATCGGTGATCGGATCGGGTTGCAATTGACGCTCTACATCGGGCCAAATATCGGATCGGAGTCGCGCGCCGGGCGATCGGCGGAGCCCGAGGCGGTGCCAGCGCCCGCCCTCACGCCAGGGCTCGGCGGGGAGATCATGGTCGCTACCGCCGGCCCCATGAGCGGCAACGATGCGGCCTTCGGCGAGCAGATGAAGAAGGGCGCCGAAATGGCGGTCCGGGACATCAACGCCGCGGGCGGCGTGCTCGGCAGGAAGCTTAGGCTGGAAGTCGGCGACGACCAATGCGATCCGAGACAGGCGGTTCCCGTCGCCCAGTCGTTCGTACGTAAGGGCGTGATCTTCGTGGCAGGACACTATTGCTCTGGCGACTCGATCCCGGCCTCCGCGGTCTATGTCGAGAACAATATCCTCCAGATCACGCCCGCCTCGACCAACCCGATGCTTACCGACAGCGCCGCGCAGAAGGGCTGGAAAACGGTGTTCCGCACCTCTGGACGCGACGATCAGCAGGGCATCGTTGCCGGCAATTTGCTCGCCAGCCATTACCAGGGCAGGAGGATCGCCATCCTGGACGATCAGTCGCCCTACGGCGCCGGCATTGCCAACCAGACCAAGAGGAGCATGAACGAAGCCGGCGTGCAGGAAACGCTGCGACAATCGTTCCAGAAGGGCGACAGGGACTTCACGGCGCTCGTCAGCAGGATGAAGCAGATGGGCATCGACGTCGTCTATGTCGGGAGCTACCACACCGAGACCGGCCTGATGGTGAAGCAGGCGGCCGACCAGGGCTTTCACCCGCAATGGGTCAGCGAAGATGCGCTCGTCACCGACGAGTTCTGGAAGGTCGCGGGTCCGGCCGGCGAAGGGCTGATTATGACCTTTCCGCCTGATCCGCGCGTACATCCGGCAGCCAAGGCGGTGGTCGCGGAGTTCAGGCAAGCGGGCTACGACCCGCTGGGCTATACGCTGTACACCTACGCGGCCTTCCAAGTATGGGCCCAGGCGGTCAAGGCAGCCGGCACGACAGATGCCCAGAGCGTTGCTGCGACGCTTCGTAAGGGCACTTACAACACGGTGCTCGGCACAATTCAATACGACGATAAAGGCGACCGACAGGCCCCGGGGTACATCTGGTACAGGTGGCACGATGGCAGATACGCCCAGACCAATCTCTAAACCAGACTTCTAGGCTGATACACCGCGCTTACATTTTTTGCAGGGGGTACATCGAAGGCGCCGGGCAACTCATCGTAATAAACGGCTATGAGCGCCAGAAAGTCACAGCCTCTGATCCAGAGTCCCGAGCCTCGACTGGCCGCGCCGGGGCGGGGGCCCGTGCTATAGTCCGGGCCCTCTCGCCAGGTGGCGGCATGGCCCAACGTCAGCTCTCCTACTGTGCCGCCGAGGTGCGGCGTTACGATCCCGACCGCTTCCTGACGGCGCTCTTTGCCCCGCGCGAGCGGCGCGAGGACCTTTTCGCGCTCTATGCCTTCAATTTGGAGGTGGCGAAGACGCGCGAAGTGGCGAGCGAGCCGCTGTTGGGACGCATTCGCCTCGAGTGGTGGCGCGAGACGATCGAGGCAATCTATGCGGGCGAGCCGCGGCGCCATGCGGTGGCGTTGCCGCTGGCCGAGCTCATCCTGCGCGAGCGCCTCACGCGCGCGCACTTCGACCGGCTCATCGAGGCGCGCGAGCAGGACTTCGAGGAGACGCCGCCGGCGAGCCTTGCGGCCCTTGAAAGCTACGCCGCAGGCACCTCGGCCTCTCTCGTGGCCTTGGCGCTCGAGACGCTCGGGGTGCGGAGCGAGGCGGCTGCTGCTCCTGCCCACTCGCTCGGCGTCGGCTGGGCGCTTGCCGGGCTCCTCCGCGCGGTTCCCTTCCATGCCCGCCAGCGGCGGCTTTATCTGCCAGGCGATCTCATGGCCGCGGCGGGAGTCGAGGCGAGCGAGCTCTTCGAGAACCGCAGCACTCGCGGCCTCGCGACGGTGGTGTCCCGCATCGCCGAGCGCGCCGAGCTGCATTTGGCCGCGCTGACACGCGAGCGCGAAGTACTCCCCCGCAGAGCCGTGCCGGCTCTGCTGCCGGCCGTGCTTGCCCGCGCCCATCTTGCCGCCCTGCGGCGCGCCGGCCACGACCCCTTCGCCCTCAAGGAGCGGCGCAAGCACCCGCTCGATACCTTGCGCGTGGCAGCAGCAGCACTCAGCGGACGCTACTAAGCGAAGCTATTCCGCGGCCGCGGCTCGAGAGGCACCGAGCCAGGCATCGAGCTCGGCGAGCGCGCGCTCGGCAAGTGCGCGCTTGCGCTCGCGCCCGCGCTCGCGCGTCTCGAGCGCGGGAAAAAGGCCGAAATTCACGTTCATGGGTTGGAACGTCGCGGCGTCCGCTCCGCCCGTGATGTGGCCGAGAAGGGCGCCGAGTGCCGTGGTGACGGGTGGGGGCGCGAGCTGCCGGCCGCGCTTGGCCGCCGCCGCGAAGCGGCCGGCCAGCAAGCCGATCGCGGCACTCTCGACGTAGCCTTCGACCCCGGTCAACTGGCCGGCAAAGCGCAGCCGCGCCATGGCCTTCAATCTGAGCTCGCGGTCGAGAAGCTTCGGGCTGTTGAGGAAGGTATTGCGATGGAGCCCGCCGAGCCGCGCGAACTCGGCGCGCGCGAGGCCCGGGATCATGCGGAAGATGCGGAGCTGCTCGCCATGCTTGAGCTTGGTCTGGAAGCCGACGATGTTGTAGAGGGTGCCGAGCGCGTTGTCCTGGCGCAGCTGCACCACGGCATAGGCGCGCCTCCCCGTGCGCGGATCGGTGAGTCCCACCGGTTTCATGGGTCCGAAGGCGAGCGTGTCGCGGCCGCGCGCCGCCATCACCTCGATCGGCAGACAGCCCTCGAAATAGGGCGTCTTCTCCTCCCACTCGTGGAACGAGGTCTTCTCGCCGGCAAGGAGTGCCTCCACGAACGCGTAATATTGCTCGCGATCGAGCGGGCAGTTGATGTAGTCGACGCCATCGCCCTTGTCGTAGCGCGACTGGAACCAGGCAATATCGAAGTCGATCGATTCCTTGTGGACAATGGGAGCAATCGCGTCGAAGAAGGCGAGCGAGTCTTCGCCCGTGAGCCGGGAGATGGCTTCCGCGAGTGCTGGCGAGGTGAGGGGGCCTGTCGCGACGATGACCTCGTCCCACTCGGCCGGCGGCAGGCCTGCAATCTCGCCGCGCTCGATCACGACCAGCGGCTCCGCCGCCAGCGCCTGCTCGACCGCGGCCGAGAAACCCTCGCGATCAACGGCGAGGGCGCCGCCCGCCGGCACCCTGTGGGCATCGGCCGCGGCGAGGATGAGCGAGGCAGAGCGGCGCATCTCCTCGTGGAGAAGCCCGACCGCATTGTAGCTGCGGTCGTCCGAGCGGAAGGAGTTGGAGCACACGAGCTCTGCGAGACGATCCGTCCGGTGGGCGTCCGTCATGCGCAGGGGGCGCATCTCGTGCAGCACGACGGGAACGCCCGCGTGCGCGAGCTGCCATGCGGCCTCGCTGCCCGCAAGGCCGCCGCCGATCACATGCACGGGCTGGGCGGACGTGGCGCTCATGAGGCACGACATAGTCCTCCACGCTACGGCAGGCAACCGGCTTGATCGTCACCGACTCGCTCGACGAAGCCATTGACCGGAGTGCCTGGGGGTGGGAGGATTTGAGCCGGCCCGCGGGACGGGATACCGGACGACATCACGCTGGGAGGTGTCCGATGAATGTCCGATTGGCCTTCATCTCGGCTGTGCTGGCAATTGCGTTTGCGCCTGCTTCGCACGCAGCACCGCAGCTGCTCGGTCTGGTGGCGAGTGCCGAGCCCATTCCGATGAACTGCGAGAGCGGCAAGTGCAGCGCCGAGATTTCGGCATTCTGCTTGGAGCAGGGCCGCAGCGGCCCGCTCGACGGCACGGCGTATGAGGCCGTCGATTGGCGCGGCTTGACGCTCGTCGCGACCGCGGCGGACGGCAGCGTCCGCAGGCTCCCCGCCTCGCCTTACCTCCGCGTCACCGCCGCGCGCGGCTATAGTGCCGTCACGGCGAGCATCGGCGAGGTGGCGCGCGCGAGCCTGGGTGCGGAGAAGCTCGCCCTTGCGGTGGCACCGCGCGTCACGCTGGTGCCGGTCGCGAGTGCCGGCGATGCTTCGCCGTTGAGCGGCAGGGAGATCGCCGAGGCCACGGCAAATCTGCGCCCTATCGCCTCCGATGTCTTCGAGAGCGGCGAGCGTTCCGCGATGGTCACCGCGCGCGTGCTCAACCGGCTCATCAACGCGCTGCCGCGCATGGCGGGCGGCGGCGCCCTCGACCTCGCCTCGCCCGACGGCTTGTGGGACAAGGTGGTGGGCGAGGGGACCCGGCTCGAGACTGCGGATGCCGGGATCGCCCAGGCGGCGCTCGCCTACGAGAGCTGCCGACGCGGCGCCCATTTCGTGCAGGGGCTCACCTTGCGGCGCTGCCTCGAGGCGAGCCATGACGCGCTCATGAGCTCGCTCAACGAGGAGTACTGGCGCATCGTCGGCGCCGGCAGCTGAGCGCCGGGTGCCGAGGGGAGGGTACGATGAGAATCGAGCTC
>DATEQI010000280.1:0-6641 GCA_035272805.1 Alphaproteobacteria bacterium
TTCACCGCCGGTGCTGCGCCATGGGCCACCGCCCCGTTGCCGGCCTTATCCGCACGACCGAAGTGAAGGACAGCGCTTCGCGCACCCTCATGCTTTGAGAGGCTGAGGCGCCTCGGGCTGGGTGCGGTGCGTCCTTCGAGACGCTCGCTACGCTCGCTCCTCAGGACGAGGTCAAGTCTTTGTGCCACACACAAATCAACCTCATCCTGAGGAGCGCCCCGTAGGGGCGCGTCTCGAAGGACCCACGGCGGTTCTGCAAGCGTCTTCGAGATGCGTGCATGCCGTAGCGCTTTCGCGGGGGTGACGAATCGCCAATTGAAAACAAACGACTCAATTCGAGTCATCCTTTGAGGCGCGTTACGTCGAAGGTGGCGACCGGGCGCGACAGCCCCTTGAGCGAGATCTCGCCGATTGAGCTTGTCTCGACGATGCCCTCGGCCGCGACGGCGACTCTTTGGCTCACCAGAATCTGGCCGTCCTTCGCCTCGGAGCAGAGCCGCGCCGCCAGATTGATGACCGTGCCGATGGCGCTGTATTCCTGCCTGCCCTCGAAGCCGATGCGGCCGAGCGTGGCGTAGCCTTGCGCGATGCCGACGCCGAAGCCGATGGCATGGCCGCGCCGGCGCCATTCCTCCTTGAGCCGCTCGACCGCCGCGCGCATGGCGACGGCGAGCCGCACCGCGCGCTCGGCGGGATCCGGGCAGGGTACGGGATCGTTGAAGAAGACCAGCATGCCGTCGCCGGTGAAGCCCTCGAGCGTGCCCTCATGCGCGAAGACGAGGGGACCTACGGCCTCGTGGTAGGCGCGCAGAAGCGCCATCACGTCCTCGGGCTCGGCCGTCTCGGCGAAGGCGGTGAAGCCGCGCAGGTCGCACATGAGGGCGACGATCTCGCGCCGGTGGCTCTCCATGATGCGCTCGTCGCCGGAGCCGACCATGAGCTCCGCCACCTGGGGCGGCAGGAAGCGCTTGAGGCGGCCGACGCGCTCGATCTCCTTCACTTGCGCCGCCACGCGCTCCTCGAGGCTGCGGTTCCAGGCAGCGAGCTCCGCCGCCTGCGCCTGCACCTGGTCGTGGAGCGCCTTGATGCGCAGCATCGAGCGCACCCGCGCGGTGAGGGATGCGTGGTCGACGGGCTTGGCGAGATAATCGTCGGCGCCCGCCTCGAGCCCGGCGACCGCGTCGCGCGTATCCGCTTTGGCGGTCACCATGATGATCGGGATGAACGGCAGTGCCGCGTCCGCCTTGACCCTGCGGCAAACCTCGATGCCGTCGAGCTTCGGCATCATGATGTCGAGGAGTACCAAGTCGGGGGTCTCCGCCTTGATTTTCGCGAGCCCCTCCTCGCCGTCGCCAGCCGTCATCACCTCGTAGCCCTGGCTCTCCAGGCGCACCTTGAGCACCTCGACGTTGTCGGGCGTGTCGTCGACCACGAGGATGCGGGCGGGGGTGCGCATGGCGCCGCGGCGGCCGGATCAGCTCAGGTGCTCGCGCACCTTGGCGAGCAGCTGGCGCGGGCTGAACGGCTTGGTGACGTAACCGTCGCAGCCCGCGGCACGCGCCTTCTCCTCGTCGCCCGAGAGCGCGTAGGAGGTGACCGCGATGATCGGAATGTGCTTGAGCTCCGCGTTCGCCTTGATGCGGCGCGTGGCCTCGTAGCCGTCCATCACCGGAAGCTGGATGTCCATGAGAATGAGGTCCGGCCTCTCCCGCTCGGCCGCGGCGACGCCGGCGGCACCGTCCTCGGCCTCGACCATCTCGAAGCCCGCAGCGCTGAGGAGATCGCGCAGGATCTGCCGGTTGTCCTCGGTATCCTCGACCACGAGAATCCGCTTCGTCATGCGGCCACGACCTCCTCGGCGCGTTGGGGGATGATGACACGGAAGGTTGAGCCCTGTCCCAAGGTCGAGTCCACCTCGATGCGGCCGCCGTGCATCTCGACGATGCGCCGCGAGATCGCGAGGCCGAGCCCGGTGCCGCCCTTCTTGCGCGTGTTGGTGTCGTCGACCTGCTGGAACTCCTCGAAGATGCGCGCGCGGTCCTCGGGCTTGATGCCCGGGCCGGTGTCGGCGACGGCGATCTCGAATTGCCCGTTCTCGGCGACGGCCCGGATCGCGACCGAGCCTTTGTCCGTGAACTTGATGGCATTGCCGACGAGGTTGAGCAGCACCTGGGTGAGCCGCCGCTCGTCGCCGCGTCCCGCGGGCATGGCGTCCGCTATGGTCGCGGTGAGTGCCAACGACTTGTTGCGCGCGAGCGATTCCGTGGCCGACACCACCTGCTGCACGACGGCCGGCAGCGAATAGTCCTCGATGCTGAGCTTGAGCTGGCCGGCCTCGATCTTGGAGAGATCGAGCACGTCGTTGATGAGGCCGAGGAGATGCCTGCCGTTCGCCTGTACGCGTTCCAGGACGCCCTTCGCCTTCTCGCCGAGCTCGCCATAGAGCCCGTCGGCCATCATCTCGGTGTAGCCGAGGATCGCGTTCAAGGGCGTCCTGAGCTCGTGGCTCATGTTGGCGAGGAACTGGGACTTGTGCTGGCTCGCGATTTCGATCTGCCGGCTCTGCTCCTGGATTTCGCGGAAGAGGCGCGCGTTCTGGATCGCCATGGCCGATTGGTTCGCGAGCGTCTGCAACAGGCTCAACACGTTGGCCGGGAAGGGCTTCTCGGTCCGGCGCTGGAGCGTGAAGCCGCCGAGGATGCGCTCGCCGTAGACGAGCGGCACCACCACGGTCGAGTGGAATCCCGCCCTTATCAGGAGATCGCGCATCTCGTTCGCCGGCATCTCTGCCAAGGACGTGGTCTCGATCGGGGCGCGGCGCGTGGCGGCGAGGCCGAGCGTGCTGCGCTCGAACGGGATGCGGATGGCACGGGCCTCGGCCAAGAGCGTCTCCTCGAAGCCGACGGCCCGGTACAGGCGAAACTCGCGGCGCTCACGGCTGTAACGGAAGAGCGTGCCGGAATCGGCCTCGGCGATCTCCACCGCGCGGGTCACCACGGTGGTCAGCACGGTCTCGAGATCGAGGGTCGAGCTCACCGCCTGGCCGACCTCGCCCAGCGTCTTGAGCTCCTCTACCGAGCGCGCCAGCTCGGCGCTCCGCTCGCGCAGCTCGTTCAGGAGGCGCACGTTCTCGATCGCGATAACCGCCTGGTCGGCGAAGGTCTGCAGAAGCGCGATCTGCTTGTCGGTAAAGGCACGGACTTCCCGCCGGTAGATCACGATGACGCCGAGCAGGGCCTCGTCCTTGCGCAAGGCGACCCAAAGCGCCGTGCGCGCGCCGAACACCTCGACGAGCTTCACGCGAGATTCGATGCCGGCGCGGTAGGCATCGGTATCGACCACATCGGCGATGTGGGCCACCTGAGCACCGCGCACTATCTCGGCCATGGCGCTGCCTTTATCGGGCACCCATTCGCGGAACCACCCCACTTCGTCGGCGGGCATGCCCCGGCTCGCGGCCAGGTGCATGGACACGCCGTCATAGCGAAACACATGCCCGAACGATGCCTCGCACAGGCGCAGCGCCTTCTCCAGCACCGCGTCGAAGACCGGCGCCAAGTCGCCGGGCGAGGCGTTGATGACCTGAAGCACCTCGGCAGTGGCGGTCTGCTGCTCCAGCGCCTCGCGGGTTTCGGTGATGAGGCGCACGTTCTCGATCGCGATCACCGCCTGGTCGGCGAAAGTCGCGACCAGCTCGATCTGTTTGTCGGTGAAGGGACGGACTTCGTGTCGCAGGAGCGCGAACGCGCCGAGCGGAACACCTTCCCGCACCAGCGGTACGCCGAGCGCCGTGCGGTAGCCCCCGAGCTTCGCGGCGTCCACGTACTTATAGGCGGGCTCGGCCAGGACATCGGCGATGTGGACGATCTGACCCTCCAGAACCGTCCGGCCGGCGAGCGTTTCCCGGCCCGGGCGGGGAGGATCCTCCATGAACGCCCGCATAAGTTCCGGCGATGTGCCATAAGTCCCCAACGGCCGAAACACGTCGCCGTCCAACCGCCAGATAATGCCCATGTCGGCAGCGCAGAGCCGCGCGGCGGATTCGACGAGCGTATCGAGAACCCGCTCAAGATCGAAGGTCGTGCGGCTGATCACCTTGAGCACGTCCGCCGTCGCCGTCTGCTGCTCCAAAGCCTCCTGGAGCTCGCTGGTCCGCTCCTCCACCTTGCGCTCGAGGCCGGCATAGGACTCTTGAAGCTGTGTGGTCATGCGGTTGAACTGGTCGGCGAGCTCCTCCAGCTCGTCGCCGGTGCGGATGTCGAGCCGGTGGTCGAGCTCGCCCCCGCCGATGCGCCGCGCCCCCGCCTCGAGCGCGCGGATCGGCCCGATCATGCGGCGCGAGAGGAAGAGCCCGGCGAGGCCGGCGAGGAGGAGACCGAAGCAGACGATCGCGGCACTCCTGAGGCCCGCCGCGTAAAGCGGGGTGAAGGCCTCGGCGAGGGGCTGCTCGACGAAGACGAGCCAGCCGAGGTCCGGGATCGCGGCACTGGCGCTCAGCACGCGGCGGCCGGCGAGGTTGCGCGCGAGTGCTACGGCCTCGCCCGCGCCCGCGCGCGCGGCAGCGACCTGGGGGAGGGAGCCAAGGTCGGTGTCGCGCAGCACGAGGCTGATATCCGGGTGGGCGATGAGCCGGCCGCGGCTATCGACCACATAGGCATAACCCTCCTTGCCGACCTTGAGGGCTGTCACCACGTCCCAGATCAACTTGAGATTGACCTCGGCCACGGTGACGCCGGCATTGCGCCCGCTGCCGGCCAGCGCGATCGTCATGTAGGGCTCGGACTCCTTGCGGAAATAAACCGGGCCGAAATAGACGTGCTTGGCGAGTGCTTCGGTGAAGCTCGCGTCGTGCGCGTGGTCGGCGCCGCTGCCCACCACGTCCATGGCGAGGCGGGAGACCTTGAGCTGCTCCTTGCCCTGGCCGTCGAGCTGCACGAGCTCGGTGATCGCCGGCACCTGGCGCAGGAGGCGCACGTAATCGTAGCGGCGCTGCTCGACCGGCGTCAGCGCCCACTGCGCGAAAGTCGTCCAGCCGACCTGCTGCTCGATCTCGGTGACGAACTCCTCGATGCGCTGGGCCGCGGCCCCCGCCTTCTCCTTCTGCAGGTCGATCAGCTCCTGCTTCTTGTCCTGATAGGTGAACCAGAGATCGAGCGCGCCATTGATCACGAGCACGGCGATCACCAGGCCGACGATGAGGGCGGCGTATTTGACGAAGAGGCTGAGCCGCAAGCGCCTCATTCGATCACCTCGTCGGCGCGGCCGAGTACGATCGGCGGGACTTTCAGGCCGAGCGCCTTCGCGGTAGTCAGGTTGACGACCAGATCAAACTTGGTCGGCTGCTCGACGGGAATTTCAGCCGGCTTGGCGCCATGCAAAATCTTGTCGACGCACTCGGCGGCGCGCCGGAACAGGTCCGGGAAATTCGGTCCATAGGACATGAGGCATCCGGCTGCGGCCCATTCGCGGTTGTTGCACATCGTCGGAAGCCGCATGTCTGCCGCCAAGGCAAGAATATTCTTGCGGTTGATTTGGAGCATCGGCTCGCCCGTGATATAAAGTGCATCCGTCTTCCCCTTGATCGCTGCAATCGCGGGCGCGATATCCTCGGGTCGCCGGATTTCGAGCGCGGTGGTCTCTAAGCCAAGCGATTTGGCGAGGTCGCGGGTCTCGTCCATCTCGAGCACAATGGATGGGTTGCCGACGTTGCCCATGATCGCCAATCGGCCGACACCGGGCACGATCTCGCGCAAGAGCTCGAGTCGCTTGGGAGCGGAATCGACCTGCTGGATCGACAGACCGGTGACATTGCCGCCCGGCCGCGCCAGGCTCGCAACCAGGCCGGTGCCGACCGGATCTCCCGCAAGTGCAAACACGATGGGGATGCTCGCAGTCGCCTGTTTCACCTGCTGAACCGTCGCGGTTCCGTAGGTCACGATGACATCGACCTTGAGCCGAACGAACTCGGCCGCGAGCTCGGCATAGCGCTCGGTGCGTCCCTCCCCCCAGCGATACTCGATCGCGACATCGCGATTCTCGACCCAGCCGAGCTCATGAAGTCGGATCAGGAACGCGGTGACCCAGTCGCCCGTGTCGGCAGGCGTGCCCGCAATCAGGAACCCGATGGTCGGCAGCCTCGCCTTCTGCTGCGCGCGCGCGGCGAGCGGCCACGCGAGCGCGGCGCCGCCCAGAATCGTGATGAAATTCCGCCGCCTCATTCGATCACCTCGTCGGCGCGGCCGAGCAGCGTGAGCGGGACGGTGAGGCCGAGCGCCTTGGCGGTCGTGAGATTGATGATCAGCTCGACTTTCGTGGCCTGTTGGACCGGCAGGTCGGCCGGCTTATCACCCTTGAGAATACGGCCGGTATAGATGCCGGTTTGGCGGTACGTGTCGGTAAGACTGCCTCCATAGCTCATCAGGCCGCCGGCCGCGGCGAACTCGTGATACTGGTAGATCGTGGGCACCTTGTAGCGGAGCGTCAGGGCGCCGAGTCGTTCATCGCGGGACGTGAAGAATACATCGCTGGCGATCACGAGCGCGCCGGCGCCCAATCGGATCGAGGCTGCGAAGGCGTCATCGATCTCGCGGTCATCGCTCGCTCGCAGGACATGCATCTGCAGCCCAAGAGTGCCAGCCGCC
>DATEQI010000281.1:0-3571 GCA_035272805.1 Alphaproteobacteria bacterium
GGCGCTTGCGCCACCCGGGTTCCCTCGGCTTGCGGCCCCGCTCCCGCCGGATCAGATAGCTGCGGCAGTCGTAAATCTCCCGCAGGCGCTCGACCAGGACGCGGTTGGCCCGGTTGAGCATCCTCGCGATCTCCTCGAAACTCCTCACGCGCCGAGTTTGCATGCAGAGTTCCCCAACGCTCCGCTCGCGGAGCTGCGCCGTGCGCAACCGCGCCGTGCGGCGTAACTTGCACCACCGCCCGATGATCCGCAACGGCTTTGTCCAAAGCGGCGGCAGGCGGCGCATTGCCGCGGCACTTGCGCAGCGCGCAGGCCACCTTTGCCCGCACGCGGCCCGATCGCCTTGACCCGCCGGGAGCTACAAGGTAACCTTTTGTAATCGAGCGAAAATTCGTGCCACGATCGGAAAGGAGGGATGTCGATGTCCGCGGCCGAGCCGAGCAGCAGGGACATGGCGTCGCCGCGCTTCGAGGGCTTGCGCGCGGAGCTGCGGCATATCTCCGCGGCATTTCCGGATGTCGATGCGCTCCTCGGCCGCAACGATTTCGAAGGTGCGTGGAAGCTGTTGCGCGCCGCGGTCGACGCGGCCGCCGATAACGGCCCCGCCCATTTTGGCCTCGCCCTCGCCTTGGAGGTGTCGGGCGATATCGTAGGCGCCCTCAGCCACGCGGAACAGGCGGCCAAGCTCATGCCGGAGGATATCGCGGCGTGGCGGCTCATGGCGCGGCTCGCGCGCGAGGAGGCTCGGCAGCAGGAGCAGCGCCTGCTCAAGGCGCGCGCCTCCGTGAGCCAGCTCAGGACGCAGCTCAAGCAGGGAGAGCACGAAAGGGAGGGATGGGTCGGCGCGCGCGCCAGGCTCGAGAAGGTGCGCGCCCATCTCGCCAGATACGTGAATTATTCCGACAGCGTGCCCATCCGGATCTACGATACGCGGAATGCCGCCGAGCTCGCGCGGGTCGAGCGCGACAATTTCAGCGCTCTCGCGGATCACCTGGAACAGCTCGGCTTTGCCGCCGACGGCACCTTGCTGCGGGGCATGAGCAAGGCGCTCGAGCTCGATCCCTACGAGGCCGCGGGGCTCTTCTACCGCTGGCTGCGGACGGAGGGTCCGGCGGCGCGCTTGGCACTAGTGGTGCCGCAGCCGAACTTCCTGGACACCACCGAGCCGCAGGATTTCGTCCACGGCCTGACCGTTCAAGTCGGCGGCGAGACAGGCGTCGAGGAGCGTTGCGACGGCCTCCTCCGCTTCGTCGAGTTGAACCGTATCGTCTCGCCTATGTTCGCGACCAAGCGCGAGAACCGGGCCTTGATCATGGCGGAGGCGGCGATGATGGCGGTTGCCCGCTATTACGGCGCTCAGCGCCAGCCCGAGCGGGTCATCGACAAGATCTCCGAGATGCTCGACCGCGAGTTCGGCTGGGCCTCCGGTGTGCGCACCGTTCACCTGCAGGCGATCCGGCACGCGCTCGAGCTCATCCGGAACGGGCAGGACGTTCCGCCCCATCTGCGCAAGTTCGTCGGCGACGACGATGCCTATCTCAAGGCCCGCATCTGCTCGCATCCCTTCACGCGCATCGATCTGCTGCACGGCGAGGGGGGCCTGGCGGGCTCCGTCCCGACCGCGCGGGTGTGCTGCGTGCACTGGCTGCCGACCGTGATCGGCAAGCTCTCGGACGGCCCCGAGGCGATCGTCAACTCAGGCATAGCACAGGACATCCGGCGGAGCATGCTCGACGGCTCGTTCAAATACTGCGATCACCTCAATTGCCAGGCGATGCCCAACGATCAGCTGCCGCTCAAGACCGAGGTGACCGAGCCCGTGCTGCGCAAGGCGATCGACGCCGGTGCGGTCGTCGTCGACGGGCCGAGCGAGCTCCTCTTCGCGATCGACGACACTTGCAATCTGTCCTGCCCGTCGTGCCGCGTCGAGGTGCGGGGCGCCTCGCAGGAGGAGAACAAGACGCTGATGGAGATGGTCGAGCAGACGGTGCTGCCCATGCTGCGCAACGTGTCGGCGGTGATGATCAATCCCGCCGGCGAGGTCATGGTCAGCGAGCCCTCGCGCGCGGTGCTGCGCTACATCAGCGACGAGACCACGCCCAACCTCAAGGTGCGCATCATCACCAACGGGACGCGCTTCTCCGAGGAGGAGTGGGCCAAGTTCCCCGGCATCCACAACAAGGTCGAATACATCCGCGTCTCGCTCGATGCGGTGCGGAAGGAGACCTTCGAGAAGCTCCGCCGGGGAGCATCGTACGAGGAAACCTGGCGCAACCTGCGCTTCCTCTCCCGGCTGCGCAAGGCGCGCAGGATCGACGGCTTTTTCCTTTCCTTCACCTACCAGAGAGACAACTTCCGGGAGATGCCCGAGTTCGTGCAGATGGGCCTCGACCTCGGCGTCGACGGGGTCATGTTCGAGCGGCTCATGAACATGGGGGCGTTCACCAACGACGAATACCGCGAGCGCGCGGTGCACCTCTCCGACCATGGCCAATATCCGGAGTTCCAGCGCGTGCTCGAGCAGCCGCTCTTGAAGAATTTCATCGTCCGCGGCGATCTCGCCTCCGTCCACAGTGCCTCCTCCTATCTCATCACCGACACCTCGCAGCATGTTCCGGGAGCGCTCGTCTGGCATGCCCCGCTTTTGACCGGGACGAGCGACTATCGCGCCGAAGGTGCGCGCCTGGACGCCAATCCCGCAAGCGACCGCTTCGGCGAGCTGCAGTGCGACATGCTTACCGAGGACGTGACGGCCGGTTATCACCGGATCGAGCTCGTCTTTCCGAAGGTCCGGGCGGGGGAGTGCTACGTACCCTCGCTCTGGCTCAAGCCGCAGGGGCGCTCGCATGTCAGGCTGGAGATGCGGGACGCGACCTCGAGCCGGTACGGCAGCGTCGATTTCGATCTGCGCAAGAAAAAGATGTCTCCCAGGAACGGCGACGTCGTGGAGGCCGGCATCATCGATGAGGGCGGGGGCTGGTATCGCATCTGGGCGTCCATGCCCTTCGATGCGGCACCGGCGGTGTACAATCTGGCGCTGATGGACATCGAGAGGCCGACCTATCAGGGCGACGGCGTGTCCGGCCTCTTCGTGCGCGAATTGGCACTTGCTTGCGGCGAGCGGCCCGCCGAGCTCATGGGCGTCGGCAACACGGTCGGCCAAGCCGACGTGCTGGAGACGGTGTGGGAATCCGCGCGAGGCTAGGGCGCGGGAGCGAAATTGAAAAACAGCGACGGCTTGCCAGCGAAACCGCCCATCGCTTCCCTGACCGGGCTGCGCGGAATCGCCGCCCTCTTCGTCGTCATCAACCATTACAGCGTCTGGTGCGCGGCATACGACCCGGCCACGACCAACGGGTATATCGCGTGGCTGTTCGATACGTCCGAAGTTGGAATGACGTTGTTCTTCACGCTCAGCGGCTTCGTGATCACCTACAATTACTACGATTTCGGATGGGGGCGGACCCCCATCGGCTCGCTGCTGCGCTTCATCTACTACCGAATCTCCCGGCTTTATCCGGCCCTGCTCGTCTTCCTGTTCGGTTACGTGACGCTGCGCGGCCTGTCCGCC
>DATEQI010000282.1:0-14735 GCA_035272805.1 Alphaproteobacteria bacterium
TCGTTGGGAACGAAGATTTTCGAAAAGAGCCACTGCTTCTCGACAACGGCCTGGAGATCGAAGAAATACCAATCGTCGTTCACATAGCCTTTCAGTTCGCGCGTCGCTTCCGCGCGGAACACGGGATAGAAATCTCCGTAATATGTCCATGTCGGCTGGAAAATGATCAGCATCGGGGCGCCCTGAAAGTCGCGTTTGATCGACTTCAATGCATCCACATACTGTCTTATGATAACGTTATGTACGTCCGGCGACGGGCCGGCATGATAGCTCTCGCCGTACCTGTTCATATCCCTCTCGGTGATGGTCCTGATATTCAGCAACCGCACGATCATCGAAAAATAGTCCATTCCCGTTATGACGTTGGGGAAAAATTCGTGCGCGCGCCTCAACCATCTCGGGCTCAGATCGAGCCGCGCGATGTCGCTCAGGCCGCGCTCGGTTTCGAACTTGTAGGGCGCGAAGAGGTTGAACGGCGTGTTCGGAAACAACATGTCGTTGCGGCCGGCATAGGACACGATGAGGTCGGGATCGAGCGCATGGCCCCAGCGATTGAGCGCAATGAAATTCTGGTAGGTCATCGTCGACGCCATCGCCAGGTTGATCATGCGGATTCGCATCCCCGCGGGATTGAAGGTCTTGTTCAACCGCTCTTCCAGGATGCGATAGAACATCTTGTCGTTGCTGGTTCCATGAAAACCCTGGGCCGCGCTGCCCCCGGTCAGGATGATGCGAAATTCATTCGCTTGCTTGGCAGGCGGATGGTCGAGGTCGAAATCGACATAAAACCCATGGCTGCCGGACACGACATGCGCCGGCTTGCCGTACAGTTCTCCCTTCCAGTCGAGATCCGAGAGCGTGTGCCAACCGGTATATGGATATAATTCGGTGCTCTCGCGCGTCGGCACCCAGGCCCAGCTGCCGGCTCCCGGCAAGTTCAACCCGGGACCGCTCACCGCTTCGCCGCGCTCGTAATCGAGCAGCTTCAGCCCGAGGAAGAGGAGCAAGATGCCGCCGACCAGTCCAATGGCGACCGCGGCGGCGGCAAAGGCGACATGTTTCAATTTACGACGCATGAGGACTGACCTGCGTGTGACTAGCCGCGCGATGCCGATCCTAGTGCGGCCGAACTAGCCGAACAAGTCACCGAACGTGAGACCCGCTTCGCCGGTCCGCATTTGTCGCGGCGATACTCAACCGATCTCCCTCACCACCTCGAATGCCTCGGCATAGGCGACGCCGATCGTGCTGCCGCGATAGGCGGCGTGCGCCTTGACGGCCTCCAATGAGCGGGCATGGGGAAAAGGGCGCATCTCGTCGCCGTAGAGCTCGAGTGCCGCGAGCTTGGGCGCGAAGAACTGGCTCACGTCGACGAAGCGCTGCGGCGCGAAGGGAGGACCTACGCCGCGCGGCGCCCAGTTGGTGCTCGAGAGAATCTCGTAGGCATAGACCGCACGCACGGAGAGGCCCGGCTGCGGCCGGAGCGCGGTCACGCTCGCCTCGAAGACACGGCGATGGTCGAGGTTGAGGCTGCCGGCAGGGCTCACATAGACGGTCTCGGGGGAGAGCTCGCGTAGCGCGCGCTCGACCGCACCCACCAGCTCGAGGAGCGGGATCGTATCGCTGCGATTCTCGGGGAAGCCGGCAAAGCAAGGGGGCCGCGCGCCCAGGAGCTCGGCGGCCCGGCCGGCGGCCGTGCGCCGCGCCGCGTCGCGCCCGCTGCCGTCGCCCATGAGGACGAGCACCTCGACCCGGCCGCCGGCCGCCGCATGGAGCGCCATGGCCCCGCCGCAGCCGAGGACCTCGTCGAGCGCGTGCGGGGCTATGACGAGAACCGGGCCGCCGCTCATCGCCTCAGTTGACCCCGTAGAAGCGGTTGACCTTGTCGGCCACGAAGCTGATCTGGTCCTCGGTCAGGTGCTGATGGTGCGGCAGCGCCAGCACCATGTCGCACTGCTTTTCGGCGACCGGGAAGTCGCCCTTCTTGTAGCCGAGCTTCTTCGCCGCCTCGTGCAGGTGGAGTGCCGTGCCGTAATAGACGAGCGTCTCGATGCCGTCCTTGGCGAGCGCCTCCTTGAGCGCGTCGCGCCGCTCGACGAGGACGAGGAACATGACGTAGGCGTCCTTGGTGCCGGGCTTCTCCTCCGGGATCGTCACTTGGCGCGCCTTGATGAGCTGGCGATAGAGGTTGGCATTGCGGCGGCGCCGGCCGACGACGCTTTCGAGCCTGGTGAGGCGGAACTTGAGCACTTCCGCGCTCACGGCATCCAGCCGGCTATTGACGCCATAGATCACAATATTGTCGCGCGACGCTATGCCGTGATTGCGGTAGAGTCGCAGCTTCTTGTCGATCTCGTCGTCGTCGGTGAGCAAGAGGCCGCCGTCGCCGATCGCGTTGAAATTCTTGAGCGCGTGGCACGAGATCGCCCCCGCCCGGCCGAAGGTGCCGCCGTGCTTGCCCCCCATGAACGAGCCCATCGATTGCGCCGAATCCTCGACCACCACGAGATTGTGGCGCGAGGCGATCTCCAGGATGGCGGGCATGTTGCACATGCGGCCCGTCCAGTGCACGGGCATGATGGCCTTGGTGCGCGGCGTGATGCGGCGCTCGATCTGGGCCGGGTCGATGAGCTGGTCCGGGCCCACGTCGGCGAAAACCGGCGTGGCGCCGATATGCACAATTGCGGCGCTGGTGGCGACAAACGAGATCGGTGGATGGATCACCTCGTCGCCCTTGCCCACGCCGCAGGCCCAGAGACCGAGCATGAGCGCGTCGGTGCCCGAGTTGAGGCTGATGCAATGCTTGGCGCCGGTATAGCGCTCGACCGCCTCCTCGAGCTCGCGCACCTCCGGCGTGAGTATAACGTGGCCCTTCGCGAGCACGCGCTCGACGCAGGCGAGCAGCTCCTCGCGCTCCTCGACGAAGCGCTGCTTGAGATCGATGAAGGGGACCTTGGCCTCGCTCATGATGGGGCTCCGCGATAGAAATTCCGCACGGTTGAGATGACGTGATCCTGCTCGGGCCTGCCGAGATGCTGGTCGACCGGGAAGCTGATGACGGAGGCGGCGTGGCGGTCGGTGACGGGGAAATCGCCCGGACGGTGAGCGAGAAAGGCGAGTGCCGGCTGGCGATAAAGGGGAACGGGGTAGTGCACCTTGGCCTCAATACCGGCCGCGAGGCAGTGCCGCACCAGCTCGTCGCGCCGCTCGGCGAAGACCATATAGAGGAGGTAGACGTTCTTGGAGCGCGGATTGCGCGGCGGCACGCGGATGCCGGGAATGTCCTTCAAGCCCTCGTCGTAATAGGCCGCGTTCTTCGCGCGCGTTTCGACGATCCAGTCAATCTGGCGCAAGATCCACTTGCCGACGACCGCCTGGACGGAATCCAGCCGCGAGTTGTAGCCGAACATCTCCATCTCGTCGCGGTCCTTGAGGCCGTGGTTGCGCAGGAGGCGGCACAGCCGGTCCATCTCGTCATCGTTGGTTACGACGACCCCCGCATCGCCCCAAACGTTGATGATCTTCAAAGGATGCATCGAAAAGCCGCAGGCAATGCCGAAGCTGCCCACCTTGGCCCCGTCGATCTCGCCCATGAGGCTCTGGCAGCCGTCCTCGACGAGCGGCAGCGCGTGCCGTTCGGCGATCGTCCCGATGCGGCGCATGTCGGCGACCTCGCCGGTCAGGTGGACCGGCATGATCGCCTTGGTGCGCGGCGTGATCGCCTGCTCGAGCAGCCCGGGATCGAGGCAGAAGCTGTCGTCGCAGTCGACGAAAACCGGCTTGGCGCCGACCTCCGCGATGGCGCCGACCGTGGCCCAGAAGGTATTGGCGCAGGTGATCACCTCGTCCCCGGGGCCGATGCCGAGCGCCTTCAAGGGAATCTTCAGCGCGTCCGTGCCGGAGCCCACGCCGATCGCATGCTTGACGCCGAGGCTCTCGGCAAAGGCCGCCTCGAACTCGCCCACCGCCTTGCCCAGGGTGAAATCGCCGCTCTTCACCAGTGCGCGCAGCTCCTCGAATATCTCGTCCGGCTCGGCGAACTGCTGGCAAAGCGGGGAGTAGCGCACGCGCATGGCGATCCCTCGTCTCCTCAGGCTGCCGCGGCAGGGACGGCGTCGGTTCTAGAAAGGGCCCTTGAAAAACGGGTCGGGCACATCGATCGGCAGATTACCGCGCTGGGCCGCGAGCTCGGCCTCGGCTTGCGCCTCCCGCTCCGCCGGCAGCTTGAGCATCTCGCTGATCGTGCGCATGATGCGTATGCTGTCCGGATAGAGGCCGCGGATGAGCCCGCGGGAGCTCGGCAGCGGGTGGTCCGGGAGCCCGATGCGTTGCGGCGCGGCTTTGAGCGCGGCGAAGCACCTCGCCGTCGTCTCGGCTACCACTTCGGCGCCGATGCCGAGCGTCTTGAAGCCGGTATCGACCGTCAAGAGGCGTCCCGTGCGGCGCACGGAGGCGAGAACCGGCGCGAGCGCCATCGGCCGCAGGACGCGCAGGTCGATGACTTCCGCGTCGACGCCGAGCTCCGCGAGCGCCGTCGCCGCCCGCATCGCCTCCAAGACCATGTAGCTGGTGGCGACGATCGTGATGTCCTTGCCCTGGCGAATCGTGCGCGGCCCGTCGATCGCCTCGCGATAATAGCCCTCGGGGACGTGCCCCTGCACGTAATGACACCAGCGATGCTCGATGAGGATGACCGGATTGTCGTCCTCGACCGCGGCCACGACCATGCCCTTGGTATCGGCGGGATAGGTCGGCATGACGACCTTGAGGCCGGGGAAGTAGGAGAACATCGTCTCGAGGCTCTGCGAGTGCTCCGGACCCTGGCCCCAGCCGCGGCCGACCACGAGCCGGAGCACGATCGGAACGCGGTGCCGGCCGCCGCTGATATAGGTGGTCTTGGCGGCGTTGTTGACGATCTGCTCCATCGCGAGCAGCGCGAACTCGACCCGGTGGAAGCTGATCACCGGCCGCTTGCCGGAGAGTGCCGCCCCGATGGCGACCCCGCACAGGCCCGCCTCGGCAACCGGCATTTCGATCATCCGCTCATGGCCGATCACGCTGCCGATACCCTTGAGCGTGCCGTAGACCGCGGCCGGGTCGGCGACGCCCTCGGCAAAGAAGATGACCGAGGGATCGCGCTTGGCCGCTTCCGTCAGCCCCTCGCGGATGGCGTCAGCCATGCTGATCGTACGGAGCGCGGTCATCGTAGAGACGCTCTCAGGCATATATCGTGGTCGCTGCGGCGCTGGGATCGGGCAAGGGCGACGCCTTGGCAAAGGCGAAGGCCTCCGCGATCTCCGCAGCGATCTCGGAAGCCATGCGCTCCGCTGCCTGGGCGCGAAGCGCGCCGGAGCTTTCGAGCGCGCGCCGGTAGCGCGGGATCGGGTCGAGCGCGCGCCACGACTCGAACTCCTCGGGCGTGCGGTAGCCGATATTATTGTCGTAATTCGGTCCGCAGTGCTCGCGCCAACGATAGGTGTCGAGAAGGAGAAAGCTCGGGCCGTCGCCGCGCCGGGCGCGCGCGACCGCTTCGCTCGAGACGCTTACGACCGCGTCCAAGTCATTGCCGTCGGCGTGCGCGGTCGCCATGCCATGCGATTCGGCAAGCTGCGTGAGCGGCCGGTTCGGCTGGCGCTCGGCGAGCGGGGTGTAGACGGAGTAGAGATTGTTCTCGCAGACGAAGAGCACCGGCAGCTTGCGCAAGCTCGCGAAATTGGCGCTCTCGTGCCAGATGCCCTCCTCGACGGCCGCATCGCCGAAGAAGGCGACGCTCACGCTATCGCGCCCGTCGAGCGTATCGGCGAGTGCCGAGCCGACCGCCAAAGGAATCGAGCTTCCCACGATCGGCACGCTCAGCATCATGCCGTGCTCGGGCGAGGTGAGATGCATCGACCCGCCGCGCCCGCCCAGGCAGCCGTCCACCTTGCCGTAGATTTCCGCCAACATCGGCTTGAGCGGTCCGCCCTTGGCCAGATAATGCGAATGGCAGCGGTGCGTGCTGTAGGCGCGGTCGGCGTCGGTGAGCGCCAGGCACACTCCGACGGCGGCCGCCTCCTGTCCGACCGACAAGTGGACAGGACAACGCATCTCCTGCTCGCTGTAATGCTCCGCAATCGCCTCTTCGACCATGCGGATACGCAGCATGTCCCGGTAGGCCTTGAGCGCACGGTCCCTGCTGAGTGGCCGGTTCGCTTCCAAGATCGAGATTTCTCCTCTGCGGGCCGACCGGATGACCGATGCCCTGGTTGCCGCCCACCGTCGTGGAACGAGATCATAGCGATGTCCGGAGCGATATCAATACCGCAATTTCCCGCGAAGGAGCCCATTTCGGCCTCCTCGCTCGCATGGAATTACTCGAAGATTGAAGGGTTTAGCAAACGGCTGCCGCCGCATGCACTTACCTCGGAACGGGCCCCTGAAAGAACCCATGCGCACCCTTGCGCCGCCTTGAGCGATCAGCATAACGTCTCTCGCGGATGGGTTGGTCCGGCGACGAGTGCCGAATGGGCAAGAGGATGGGCAGCGAGGACATAGAGAAGCCGGCGTCCCCGCCGCTCGCCGGAGCGGCACGCGTGATCCACGGATACCCGGGCCACCGGCCCGGGCTTCTGGATTTCTACGATGAGCTCTTCAGCGGGACGGTCGACATCACGCTTTACATCCCCGTGCTCAACGAGGAGCAAGGCATCTGCGGCACCCTCGATACGATCGCCGAGGCGGCGCGGCAGACCGGCATCACCTACGAGGCGCACGTCTTCGACGACGCATCGACCGATCGGACCGCGGAGGTGGTCGAGCGTTACATGCGCGAGCACCCCCAAGTCGACGTGACCCTCGTGCGGCACGAGCGCCGCCGCGGTATCGCGCGGAATTGCTACGACAGCGCCTTCTTGGCCAAGGGGCGCTACCATCGTATCGCTTGGGGCGACGACGTCGAGCCGGTGGAGACCTTCGTCAATATCTTCCGTGCGCTCGACAAGGCGGACGTCATCGTGCCCTGCCATCGAACGATCATGGGGAAGAGCCGGTCCCGCATCCTCCTCTCGCGCGCCTTCGCGACGTTGGTGCGCCTTTTGAGCGGTCACAAGCCGCGCTATTACAACGGCGGCAACTGCTATCGGCGCCCCTACGTGCTGCGCTATCACACCGAGGGCACCGGCTTCGGCTTCCAGGCCGAATTGCTCACGCGCGTCTTGGATCAGGGCGCCTCCTTCGTGGAGGTCGATGCCGTCTCTTACGAGCGCACGGCCGGACACTCGAAGGCGCTGCAATGGCGCAACTGGGTCTCGGTCGCTTGGAGCCTGACCAAGATCTTCGCGCGCCGCATGCGAGGCCTCATCATCGGACGCGAGTGAGGCGGCGGCGCATGGTTCCCTCGCACCGCGTCCGCCCAGCCGCTTGCGAACATTCGCCTGCCGTTGCAAGCGGGGGGAAGCGAGGTCTCGCTCGACGTCCTTGCCGCCCCGGCCGGCCCGTTGCCGCGCAACGGCGACCCCAGGCCGATGATTCTCGGCTTCGCCGACTACCGGCTCGAGCCGGCGCCTCGTTAGCCCCGTGGCGCCGGCCACCGGCCGAGCGATCCCGGCCCTCCGGCGAGGCGCAGACTCAAAGCGGCTTCGCCTCCGTCTTGAGCGAGCCGCGGCGGCTGCCGCCCAACAGCCACAAGACCCCGCCGATGAGGCTTCCGAACAGACTGACGAGGCCGTAAAGCAGCGAGGTCAGAACCGCATTCCCTGGGCTCACGCCGACGATGCCGAGGCCTACGAGCAGCATCGACTCGCGCAGCCCCCAGCCCGCGATGGAGATGGGCACCATGAGCAGCACCATGACGATGGGCACCACGAGCAGCGTATGGATCGGGTCGAGGCCGGTCCCCAGGCCTCGCGCGATGGCCCAGATGGCGAGACACGCCGACACCTGGCCTATGAGCGAGATCACCGCGATCAGGATGAAATAGTGGCGGTGCATCAGGACGGCCAAGACGTCGCGCGCGACGTTGTGCACGAGACGACCGAGGCGAAAGCGCCTGAGCCAGCCGCTGACATTGATGAGAAACCAGCCGGCGATCATGCCGACGAGCCCGCCCACGATCACGCCGGCCAAGAGCCAGGCGTGATAATCCATGTCGAAGTACCGCATGATCTTGGGCAGGCCGGCGAGGCTCAGCAGCAACAGCACGAAGAGTCCGATCAGCCGCTCCGCGAGCACCGAGCGGAAAGCCACGTCCACCGGCAGGCCGGCGCGCGTGCCGAGGACAATGCGCATGGCGTCGCCCCCGACGGTCGAGGGCAATGCTTGGTTGAAGAAGAAACCCACGAAGACGTAGCGCAGCAACTCGGTGATCGGCAGCCGATAATTGACCGCCGATAGAATGAGCCACCACCTCGCCGCCGAGAGCGACACGCCGAAATAGGTGAGAAGGAGCGCGCCAAGGAGCGAGAACGGAGAAATGCTATGGAGGCGCGCGATGACGTCGGCCCAATCGAGATGCCGCAGCATGAGCCAGAGCAGCAAGGCGGAGACAGCTCCCTTGCCGAGAAGCGCAAGCGATTTCTTCACGTAGCTGGAGCGAGCGGCGGCACTCGACATCGTCGTTCGATTTCCCTTGCTGGTCCCGCGGCGTCCGGCCGCAGTCTCGCTCGCGCGCCCGGCACCAAGCGCCGTCTGGCTGTTAACTCGCCGAGGCCCGCGGGTCAAGTTACAACCTCGCGCCCTCCCCGGCCCGTCTCCCGTCGCTGCGATGAGCTCGGCCGGTCCCAATTGCCGCGAGTCGCTGATCGGCCCGACGGCGCGTCGAATGCCGCGAAATCGCCGCTCTCACGTCGGCGCCGGCTTGCGGCAGTTGATGAGGCAGCGAATCCCAACCGGCAAATAGATGCGGCGGCGCAGCCAGCCCTCGAAATCCATGAGCGGGTAGATGAGACGGTTCCACCGGCGCGTCGTCGCGATCGAGCGCTCGACCCTCGCGCGGGCGTCCGGATCGATCTCCGACCCCGACGTACGCCGGAGCAGGCGGGAGAGTTTCTTCGTCAGCCAGAACGCCGGATAGAGCAGAAAGCCGAGATGCGACTTCTCGAGCGTGGCGAAGCCCGCGGCGAGCGTCAGGCGCTCGAGCTGTTTCATATCGTAGCGGCGATAATGCATGAGGAGCTTGTCGAAACTGTCGTAAAGCTCTGGGCCGGCGGGCACTTCGGCGATCATCAGGCCGCCCGGCTTCAGGATGCGATAGATGTGTTGGAGAGCGAGGTCGTCCCTCTCGATGTGCTCCAGCACATTGAGCGTGACAACGACGTCCATCGACGCATCGGGGAGCGGGCATTGCGTGAGGTCGAAGCGAAGAAGCGGGATGCCGCGAACGCGATCCGCGACCGCCTCGAGCGTCTCGAGCGTATAGTCGGCGCCGATGATATCGGCGTCCGGAAACGCGGCCATGAGATCGCGCAGGAAATAGCCCGACGCGCATCCGATCTCGAGAATGACCGGCCTCTTCGCGCTGTTGAGCCGCCTGATCGCGCCAAGCGCAGAGTTGCGGGACGCCACGCTGATGAAATGCGTCTCCGCGTCCTTCTCCTCGTGCAGACGCGTGAGCTCCTCGGTCCACCCCGAGGCGCCGACATCGTAGGCGACGATGCGCCGCTTCTCCTCTCCGATGCAGAACGTATCGCCCTGCCACACCGGCGTTGCCGCGGCCTCCCGCGGCCTCGGAAAGTCAAAGGCGAACTTCGTCATCTTGGCATGCCAAGCGGCCCTCGGACCCCGATGCGCGCGGCATCGGGTGCCGAATGCTTAGTGTCCTCGTCCCTGAAAGTCCAGTCCGGAGTCCTTCGCCTGCCCGTCTTCTCGGCGGCCGCGCATGCGCTTCGGGTTGATCGCTTGACTTGCCCCTGGGGATTGTGTGTAAAGAGCCGCTCTCGTTGCCGTGACCGTCGCGCGAAACCCGATGTGCTGACATTCCATTCGTCATCCGGCTGTTCGACATCAAGGTTGTCCCAAAAGCGATGATGGGCATGGACGAGGAAGCGATCCCCAGGATTTCGGTCGTCGTTCCGGTCTATCGGGAAGAGGACAATATCCGCCCCTTTCTCGCCCGCTTGCGTCCGGTGCTCGAGCGCATCGGGTCCTATGAAATCATCTTCTGCCTCGATCCCGGTCCCGACCGCACCGAGGCGATCATCGCCGACGAGGCGGCGCGCGACCCGAGGATCGGGCTTCTCCTCTTCAGCCGGCGCTTCGGTCAGCCCGCTGCGACGATGGCCGGAATCCTGAACTGCCGGGGCGAGACCTGCGTGGTGATCGATGTCGACCTCCAGGATCCGCCCGAGCTGATCGAGAAGATGCACGCCAAGCTCGCGGAAGGCTTCGACGTGGTGACCGCGCGGCGCGCGAGCCGCAAGGGCGAGACGGCGATGAAGCGCTTCGTCGCGGAATTCGGCTACCGCCTGATCGACCGCATCTCCGATGTCTCGATCCCGCGCAATACCGGCGATTTCCGCATCATCAATCGGCGCGTGATGGAGGAACTGCGCGGGCTCAGCGAGGGCCACGGCTTCCTCAGAGGCCTCGTGGCGCTGGTCGGCTTCCGCCAGACCTTCCTCGAATACGAGCGCGAGGCCCGGGAGGCCGGCATCAGCAAATACAACCGCTATCTCGGCTCGCTCAGGATCGGCTTCAACGGCGTGTTCGGCTTCTCGACCTATCCGCTCTCCTTCATGCTGTGGACCGGCTTCGGCGTGCTCTCGTTCAGCCTGGCGATGATCGTGTTCATCCTCACCGCCAAGGTGGCGTTCGGCATGGATTACCCGATGGGCGTGCCGACGATCATCGTCCTCGTGCTCTTCATGGGCGGGGTGCAGCTCATGGCGGTCGGCGTGCTCGGGGAATACATCGGGCGCATCTATGACGAGGTGCGCAGGCGCCCGCAGTTCGTCGTCGCGCGCGCCATCAACGTCAGCGTGCGCGACCGGCGCGGCCCCGGCTCCGGACCGGGCGCGGGCGAGACCCCGCGCTCGCACGGACCCTAGGCTCGGCGCGCCGCCGCGGCCAAGCGCCGTCGAAGAGATGCGAGAGGCTCGAGCGGCGAAAGTCTTGACTTGACTTGAACAACCCATTGCAACAAGTCTTTGCGACGACTTGCTGCGCGTTTGCCGCGGAGCACCGCATTTCCGCAATTGCTTGGAGAGGCCCTTCGTGAGTGTCCACCTTGCCGACCCCGTCCAGGCGGACGCTCTGGCGACCAACAGGCAGTTCTTCCTGGATCACCTCGAGGAATACAGGAAGAGCCTCGAGACCATCGATACTTACGTCCAGTTGCGCAAATACGTGAGCGAGAAGATCGCCGGCATAGGCCGGATGCTCGACATCGGAAACGGAGGCGTGTGCAATTACGACGCGACGCGCGTCGGCGAAATCGTGGCGCTGGATCTCTTCTTCGACCAGCTGCCGCCGGAGATTTGCAAAAAAACCCTGCCGCCGAATGCCCAGGCCAGAACGGGCAGCGCGCTCGACATCCCCGAGCCGGACGCGTCTTTCGACGGCGTGCTGATGGTGATGCTGATCCACCATCTGGTCGGCAGCAGCGTAGCGGACTGCAAGGCCAACGCGCGTCGCGCCATTCAAGAGGCGAGCCGCGTGCTGAAGCCGGGCGGTCGCTTCATCCTCGTGGAGTCCTGCGTGCCGCGTTGGTTCTATCGCATGGAGCGGCTGGCCTACCGAAGCGCCGTACGGATCATCCCGCTCATCTCGTCGCACCCGCCGACCCTACAGTATGTCGTCGAGGATCTGCGCGACATGGTCGCCGAATTCCTGCCGAAGGTCGAGGTCGAGCACATGCCGAGGGGCCGCCAGGTCGTGCTCTACGGCATCACGGTGCCGTCCGCACTCACCCCGGTCCAGGTGCATATCCTGGTCGGCCATAAAGAGGCCTCCCGCACGCCGAGCCGGTGACCCCCGGCGGCGGGCATTCACGCTGCCCAGGCGACCGGATGATCGGTGACCTCGTACCTGGCGTCCACGATCCGGGAAATGAGCGGCCAAGGCATCGCCTTCTCCCACATCGCCGTCGTGCGCAGGCGCAGGTTCTTCAATACCTTGAACCGTATGATATCCTCGAAGCCGGGGACAAATCCGCGGTGCTCGGTGCGAAAGCCCGTTCCGCTCAGCAGGCGATGCAAGGTCCCCGGCTCGTAGAAGCTGACGTGGACTTCCGGCAAGACGTAGGGCCAAGCGATGAGCCTTTTCCGGTACGGATGCGCATTGCCCGTCGTATAGAACAGCAGGCCCCCCGGTCTCATCAGCGCTCGGATGTCCCGCAGGCTCGACAGCGGATCCGGCAAGTGCTCGAACACCTCCATCGCGGTCACCACGTCGAAGGCGCCTCGATGGGAGGCCAACTCGTCGGGCCGCAGTATCGGGATGCTGAGCGCGCGCGCCCGATCCGCAATCCATCCTTCGTCGAACCCGACAGCGTCGGCCGCACCCTTTTCGCGGAGGTAGCGTACGAGGCCGCCGTTGCCGCATCCGAAATCGAGCCAACGGCACCCCTTTGTCTCGCCCCTCAAGGCCGTGACGGCGCGCAGGATGCCGCGCCACTCGTAGATGCGCACCGTCTCCTGCGGGTGGTACAACTCGAATTCGTAATCGACCATCGGGTCCGCACCCCGACCCTTATAGAAATCTTCCGAATAGACCGCCTTGTGATCCGTGATCGGGTTGCCGACGAAGGAGAGCCCGCAATCGGGACAGCGGTAGAGGTTGAAGTCGGTCCGCGCGAACTTTCCCGCTTTGCTGCCGATAAACCCGGCGGAAGAGCCGCAAATAGGGCAGGGCATTTCCGCGGGGGGATTGAGCATGGCGGACATGAACCTTGTGTACGACCCGGACCCGAGCTTCTTCTCGATCTCAACCGCCGAAGTGCCTTTCGCGCCGCAGCAGCTCCCGGCGCACCCGACCTTACTGCCCCACCGCGCGGGCCGGCGCAACGGCTTATTGCCTACGCCGGCGCGCAGACCGCGATCTGCCGCGCATCGATTCGCGGAGGCGTCGTGCCCTCGGCACCCTGGTCGAGCACGCGCAGGCGGATCTCGGAGCGGCCCGCGGGCACCTTGACGTCGACAGCGATATGGCCGTCCCGGTCAACCGCAACCTGCTTGTCCTCGATGTCGGAGCGGATCAGTAGGCGCAGGCTCTCGAGGCCCGACCCACCGGCATCGAGTGCTAAGTCGGCCGAGAGTTTCGCGATCCCCTCGCTCAGCGAGACGATCGAGAGGCGCGTGTCTTGATCGCCCGCCGCGAGGGCGGCGCTCGCGCTCTGCTCGGTGCTCCCACTCGGTCCCCTTATATGGGTGAGGATCGTGCGCACGCCTGACGGCAGGCTGTAGAGGAGATAAGGGCCGCCCTGCCAGGCGCTATGGCCGAAGCAGTCGTCGTAACGGGTGTCGGACAGCAGATACGCCGCCTCACCCAGACCGCTCTGCAACTGTTTGTCATAAAATTCATCCAGTGCGAAAAGATAGGGATGATTCAATCCCGCCACCGCCAGCGGCCTGTCGCGCAGGTAATAGAGCGCCCACTCGAGCGCGAAACTGTCGCTCAATTGGACGACGATCTTCGCGCGAGGATCGAAGCCGGCCAAATGCTCGGCCGTGCGGAAATAGGCCATATCCTTGACCGCGACGTCACTGGCCAACTGCCAGACTCGCAACCCGATAACGGCAACGTAGGCAAGCGCCAATGCCGCTATCGCTTTCTGAAAGTACGTTCCCTGGGCCGCGAGAGACCGGGCTCCGACCGCCATAAGCAGCGCCAGAACATACCATCCCGAGGCGAGGATCTTGAAGGCGCCGTAGTCATATTTTTGCTCAAGCAACATGAGGGCCGTGCCCGACGCTATGATCAGCGCCGAGAGCGCGAACGGCGCGACCATGATGCGCCCAGGCCGCAATGCGCCGGCCAGCACAAGGAACGCGCCGACCACGGCAACGGCGTCCCTGAGCAGCTTGAGGATGAGAGGGTGGGTGCATGGCTGGAACGGGGCATAGAGGCCGAACATCGCGCCGGGGCTGCATACCGCATCGAGCAGTGTAGGGTAGTATCCCTCTCCGGGCCGGAGGCCGGGCGCCATTCCCAGCTTGAGCTGCATGGCCATGTACTGCAACAACAGCTTCTGCCACGGCAGCGTTGCAAGGAAGACGACGAGAAGGAAAAGGCCCGCAAATGCCACCACCCTCCGCCAGGGCGGGCGGGCGCGCCACAAGCGCCAAGCCAAGACAATGGCCGTCGGCAGCGCCAGGATGACCCCCATCTCCGGATAGATGCAAAGAAGCGCCGACAAAGCGGCGCCAAGGAGGATTGCCTCGCGATCGCGCCAACGCACGATGACTGCCATGCCCGCGATGAACGGGCTTATCGCAATCCCAAGAAGATGATCGAAATTGTTGGCGTATACCAAGTTAAGGGTGAATCCGCTGAAGGTCGAGGCGACAACGAAACACAGTTGTGCCACCGCGTATCCCGGCATGACGACGCGAGCGAGGAAATAGCACGAGCAGCCGAATGCAAATATGCAAAGCAGGAGAAAATGGCCGAGGGCCTCCTGGCTGTCGCCGCCCAATGGCAGCACGTCGCGAAATACCGCGACGAGCGCTCCGGAAATGAACCGGGCATAGCCGGCAAGCCGATGTCCATAATCATAAATCACGCCCAGGCCGAGGACCGGCGCATAGTGCGGGTCCGTCCAC
>DATEQI010000283.1:0-2269 GCA_035272805.1 Alphaproteobacteria bacterium
CCGGATGCACGAACTTGGCCGCCATGGCGAAAGGCGTGCCGACGCCGAGGGTGCCGAGCGGGCCCGGGTCCATCCAATGTCCGGGCTGGCGCGGCTGCACGGCCGTTGCCGTGATCGTCACCACGTCGCCGCCGTCGCCGATGTAGATGGTGTCCTCGCCCATGAACTCGTTGAGCTCCCAGGCGACGCGGTAGGGGTTGATCGGCGTGGCGTCGGACTTGAAGTCCTTCATCAGCTTCTCGAGCCCCGCCGCCTCGCCCTTGCGCAGCTCCTCGAGCCAGCCCGCACGGCGCTTGGCCCCGTTGTCGGCGCGGCCCGTCGCCGCCGCGGTGACCGCGGCCAGGATCAGGCCCACGTCGCCGACGAGACCGAGATCGATGTCGCGGTTCTTGCCGACGGTGCGGTAGTCCAGGTCGATCTGCACCACCTTGGCCTTGGGATTGAGGCGGCGGCCGTAGCCCATGCGGAAGTCGAAGGGCGTGCCGACGATGACGATGACGTCCGCCTTGTCGAAGGCGTAAGCGCGCGTGCGGTGGAAATGATGCGCATCGCCCGGCGGCAGCGTGCCGCGCCCGGCGCCGTTCATGTAAGCCGGGATGTTGAGCTTGCGCACGAGCTCGCGCGCCGCACCCGAGGCGCGGCAGGTCCACACCTGCGTGCCCAAGAGGATGCACGGCCGCTCCGCTTTCACCAGGAGATCGGCGAGCTTCTGGATGTCGTCGGGATCGGCGAGCTGACGCGTGGAGGCGCGGTATTTTCCGCGCGCCGGGATGCGCGCCTTGGCGAGCTCGACCTGCCCGTCGAGGATGTCGCGCGGGATCTCGAGGAAGGACGGACCGGGTGCGCCGTTGAGGCACTCGCGGAAGGCCATGCTCACCATGTCGGCGATGCGCGCCGTGGACGGCACGGTCGCCGCGAACTTGGTGATGGGCTGCATGATGTCGACGTGTGGCAGGTCCTGGAGCGAGCCCATCTTGTGCTGGCTCAACGCACCCTGCCCGCCGATCAGGAGGAACGGGCTCTCGGCGCGGAAGGCGTTGGCGACGCCGGTCATCGCGTCGGTGGTGCCGGGCCCTGCTGTCACCACGGCGCAACCGGGGTGCCCGGTCATGCGCGCGTAGCCGTCGGCGGCGTGGGCGGCCACCTGCTCGTGGCGCACGTCGATGATCTTGATGTTCTCGTCGAGGCAGCCGTCATAGATGTCGATGATGTGGCCGCCGCAGAGCGTGAAGATCACCTCGATCCCCTCGGCCTTGAGCGCCTTGGCGACGAGGTGGCCGCCCGAGATCTTCTCGACCGGTGCCCCCACCTCCTCGATTTTGCGTGCCGCTTCAGCCATCGCTTTCCTCCCATGTCCGGCGCCCTTGGGGCGGACGGGTTTCAGTCCAGATAATGGACGTTCTTCTCCACATGCGCCGCGAGCCCGAGCGTGTGCTCGCGCACGAGCCGCTCGGCCAGCTCGGCGTCGCGCGTCTCGAGCGCCTGGATGATATTGAGATGGTCGATGATCGAGCGCTCGGCGCGGTGGTTCTCGTGGATCGTCTTGTGCCGGATCGCGCGCATGTGGATGAACAGGTTCTCCGCCATCTGCCACAAGAGCTCGCAGCGGCCCATGCGCAGGATGGCGAGGTGGAACTCGATGTTGGTCTCGGAATACTCGTCGATGTGCGCGCTGATCTGATCGCCCTCGAAGGTCGCGAACATGCGGCGCAGCGTGGCGATCTCGGCGTCGCTCGCGCGAACGGTCGCAAGGCGCGCGGCCATGCTCTCGAGGGCCGACCACACCGTGATCATCTCGAGGATCTGGCGCTTGTTCTTGCGCACGACGAAGACGCCCTTGCGCGGCATCGTGCGCACGAGGCCCTCTTGCTCGAGCCTGGCGATCGCCTCGCGCACGGGCGTGCGGCTGACCCCCAGCTCGAGCGAGAGCTGGCGCTCATCCAGCCGCGGCTCGCCCGGCTCCGCGTAGATGTTCATCGCGGTGATCGCGCGCTTGAGCGCGTCGTAAATCTTGTCCTTGAGGACAAAATTCACCTCGATCGGCTGGACGTTCAATTTGGCGCTGGGCATCGATGATTCCCCGACTGGAATACATTATGCCAACGACCCGCCCGGCGCAAGCGCCGTCCGCCAGCTCCACGGCCGATACAGCAGACCTTGGACCGCAAGTGATACCCCCCACCCTACCCTCCCCCTCAAGGGGGGAGGGATATGTGAGCCACCTCAATTGCTTCCGCTTCCCCCTCCCCCTTGAAGGGGGAGGGTGGGG
>DATEQI010000284.1:0-7747 GCA_035272805.1 Alphaproteobacteria bacterium
CAGGCCCTTGAGCTCGGTGATGGCGGCGATCGCCTCCTCGTCCTCCATGCGATGGATGCGCGCGAGGTCGAGGCGGCGCGAGGCGATCGCGTCTGCAAGCCCGCGGCCGTAGAGGATCTTCTGCCGGCTGAAGCCGATCGCGCGCAAGCTGGCATCGTCAAGCGCCAAGAAGCGCTCGGGCGTGAGCGGTGCCGCGAGACCATGGAGGCGCCCGCGGATCGCGTCCGCCGAGGCGGCCGAGAGCTGCTGCGCCAAAATGATGTTGATTAGGGCGGCGAAGCCGGGCTCGCGCTTGCGCAAGCGAGGCGTGCCGGCCTCGCGGTGCGCGCGCGCCAGATCGGCATCGCGCCGGCCGAGCTCGACCAGCGTCTCCTCGAGGATCTTGCGGCTGAAAGGACGCGTCATTCTCTTTCCCCAGGGAGCTTCCCTTAGCCGAAACTTTGTCGTACTGCCAGGCTCATGACGGCCGCCCGCGAGATCGTGACCCGCTTCGCCCCCAGCCCCACCGGACGCCTCCATCTCGGCCATGCCTTCGCGGCCCTCTTCGCAGCGCGCGCCGCAAGCGAGGCGGGCGGGCGCTTTCTCCTGCGCATCGAGGACATCGACCATACGCGCGCAAGGAAGGAATTCGAGGACGCCATCTTCGCGGACCTGGCCTGGCTCGGACTGGTGTGGGAAGAGCCGGTGCGCCGCCAGTCCGAGCATATGGCGGATTATGGGGCGGCGCTCGCGCGGTTGGACGCGATGGGGCTCCTCTATCCCTGCTTCTGCACGCGCGCGGAGATTGCGGCCGAGGTCGCGCGCGCGGCAGAGGCCCCCCACGGCGCCGAGGCTCCCCTCTATCCCGGCACGTGCCGCTGGCTCTCGCCTGCCGAGCGCAAGGCATTTCTCGCGCGCGGGCAGGCTTACGCGCTCCGCCTCGACATGGCGGCCGCCGTTCTACGCGCGGGGCCGCTCAGCTGGCACGAGCGCGGCCGCGGGGAAGTGCGCGTGAGTGCCAAGAGGCACGGCGACGTAGTGCTGGCGCGCAAGGAGCTGGGGACGAGCTATCACCTTGCGGTCACCGTCGACGACGACATCCAGGGTGTGACGCTTGTCACCCGCGGCGAGGACCTCTTCGCGGCGACCCATGTGCACCGGCTGCTCCAGGCCCTGCTCGGGCTCGCGGTGCCGGACTATCACCATCACCCCATGCTCGCCGACGCGCGCGGCCGGCGCCTCGCCAAGCGCGAGGGGGCCGAGACCATCGCCGCGCTGCGCGAAGCAGGCGCGAGCCCGGCCGAGGTGCGCGCCCGCACAGGGTTTGCGGAAAGGTAGGAAGAAGCCGGGGGGTCGTCGCCTCGCGGGCCGCTCAGATCACCCCGCTCTTGAGCTTTCGATCGAGCGATTTCTCGTAATAAAGCACGCCGAAGAGGAAGAGCCAGGCGGCGACAACGACGTACCACGGCATGTCTTTCTTGAGCACGACGACGATGGAGAGGCTGAGCGCATAGAAATAAAGCAGGCCGACGGCGAACGCGCCAACCCCTACGAACAGCCCCTTGACGAGCGATGCTCCCATGCTAGCGACCAAGTTTAGCGATCAATTGCCGGTTAGACAACCGTCTCCGATGCCGGGCAACGGGTCGGGTTCACCTCGTCCTTCGAGACGGGCCTTCGGCCCTCCTCAGGATGAGGTGAAACCATAACCAAGGTGTCCTCATCCTGAGGAGCGTCGCGCAAGCGACGCGTCTCGAAGGATGGGGATTCAGCCCCTACCCGATGCCGGGCAACGGGTCGGGTTCACCTCGTCCTTAGAGACGGCCGCCGGCCGCCGCCTCAGCGCCGCCCGAACAGCTTCTCGATGTCGGCAAGCTTGAGCTCGACGTAGGTCGGCCGGCCGTGGTTGCACTGCCCGGAATGGGGGGTCGCCTCCATCTCGCGCAGAAGTGCTGACATCTCGGCGGCGCTGAGCCGGCGGCCCGCGCGCACGCTGCCATGGCAGGCGATGGTGCCGCACACCTCCTCGAGCCGCTCCTTGAGCGAGAGCGCCTGGCCCAGCTCGGCAAGCTCGTCGGCGAGGTCGCGCACCAGCGCCGGCACGTCGCACTCGCCGAGGAGTGCGGGTATCTCGCGCACCACCACGGCACCCTCGCCGAAAGGCTCGAGCGAGAGACCGAGCTCGGCGAGCTCGCCCGCGCGGCGAGCGAGGCGCTCGGCCGCACCGGCGTCGAGCTCGACGACCTCGGGGATGAGGAGGAGCTGACGCGCGACGCCGCGCTCGGCGAGCGCCTTTTTCATGCGCTCGTAGACGAGGCGCTCGTGCGCCGCGTGCTGATCGACGATGACCAGGCCGTCCTCGGTCTCCGCCACGATATAGGTGCCGTGGAGCTGCGCGCGCGGCGCCCCCAAGGGATAGGCTTCAGCACCCGCCTCCCCCTCCTCGCCCCCCGTCGCGCGGGTGGGGAGCGGGCCCGCCTCCGGCGGGGTCGCGAGCCCGGGGATGGCGCCTGCTTGGCCGCCGGAAAGCGGGGCCGAATATTCCGCCCCCGCCTCGGCGAGCCCGCGCGGGATGCGGCCCGGGGGCTGCGCATAGGTGTCCCGGCCCGGGCCCGGAGCCCCGCGGTGACTCGGCAGCGCTTGCGGACGGAAGGCGCCGAGGGCGGCATGGGCGACGCTGGTGGAGGCGCGGTGGCCGGCCGCCGCGAGGGCGTGCTTGAGCGCGCCCACGATGAGGCCGCGCACGAGGCCCGCGTCGCGGAAGCGCACCTCGGCCTTGCTCGGGTGCACGTTGACATCGACGAGCTCGGGGGCAAGCTCGAGGAAGAGGGCCAGCATGGGATGGCGGTCGCGCGCGAGGAAATCCTGGTAGGCGCCGCGCACGGCACCGGCGAGGAGCTTGTCGCGCACCGGCCGGCCGTTGACGAAGAGATATTGCTGCTGGGCGGTCGCACGGTTGAGCGTCGGCACGGCCGCATGACCCGAGAGCAGGACTCCCTCGCGCTCGGCGGCGATCGCAAGCGCGTTGTCGGCGAACTCGCGCCCCATGATCGCGGCGAGCCGGGCGAGGCGCGCGTCGAGCAGATCGCCTTCTGCCGCCTGGAGCTTGACGAGCGTACGCGCGCCGTCGCCGAGCGTGAAGGCGACGGCCGGATGCGCCATGGCGAGGCGGTTCACCACGTCGAGGGCTGCCTGCAGCTCGCTGCGCTCGGCCTTCATGAACTTGAGCCGCGCGGGGGTGGCGAAAAAGAGATCGCGCACCTCGACCCGCGTGCCGGGCGGATGGGCCGCCGGCTGCGGGTGGCCCTTGCGGCCGGCCTCGACGCTGAGGCTCCAGGCCTCGCTGCCGCCGCGCACGCGGCTCGTCAGCGTGAGCCGGCTCACGGCAGCGATCGAGGGCAGCGCCTCGCCGCGAAAGCCCAAGCTCAGAATGCGCGTGAGGTCGTCCTCTGGCAATTTGGAGGTGGCGTGGCGCTCGAGCGCCAAGGCGAGCTCGTCCGCCGTCATGCCGCAGCCGTCGTCCGTCACCTGGATGAGCGTGCGCCCGCCCTCGCGCACCAGCGCATCGACGCGCCTCGCCCCCGCATCGAGCGCGTTCTCGATGAGCTCCTTGAGCGCTGCCGCCGGCCGCTCCACCACTTCGCCGGCCGCGATCTGGTTGACCAGGTTGGGGGGCAGGAGGCGGATGCTCATCGCCGCCCCCGCTCGGAGAGATAGGCCCGCGCGCGGCGCTTGCCGTCCTCGACCGCGGGCTGGTCGAAGGGATCGACGCCGAGGAGATCGGCGGCGATGATCACCTCGAGCATATAGTGCATGAGGAGCGCGCCAAGCGCGCGCTCGTCCACCCGCTCGAGCGCCAAGAGGCGCACCGGCCGGCCGGCGGCGGCGAGCGTGTCGTAGGTGGCGCGCTGCTCGGCCGCCAGGAGATCGCCGAGCGTGCACCCGGCGAGATAGCCAAGCCGCGGATCGGCCGCGAGATCGGCGGGAATAGGACGGCCCTTGCCCTCCTGCGCCGCCACGACGAGAGTGAACATCTTGTCCGCCGGACCGTCGAGATAGAGCTGGAGCTGGCTGTGCTGGTCGACGGTGCCGAGCGCGCGCGCAGGGGTGGAGCCCTTGCCGCCCTTGCCCAGGCTCTCGGCCCAGAGCTGGCGGAACCACATGCCGAAGAGGGCAAGGCGGTCGACATAGGGCATGATCACAGTGCCGGTGATGCGGCGGCGCCACTGCAGCGCGATTGCGATCGCTGCACCCACCGCGGGCGGCAAGTCCGCGGGCTGGGCCGCCGCATTGAGCGCCCTGATGACGGAGCTCGCCCCCTCGCGCACGGCCGTGATATCGACGCCGACCACGCGCGCGGGCAAGAGGCCGACGAGCGAGAGGACCGAGAAGCGCCCGCCGATGCCCGGATCATGGTCGAGCACGGGGATGCCGAAACGCTCGGCATGCTGGCGCATGGGGTTGTCGCCCGACTCGGTGATCACGGTGAAGTGGTGCCGGGCCTCGCTCTCGCCCACGGCCGCGCGCACGGCGGCGAAGCTCAAGAGGAGCTGCGCCACCGTCTCGGGGGTGGCACCGGATTTCGAGACGGCAAGGAAGCCCGTGCGCCTCAACTCGACCGCGCCCATGAGGCCCTCGAAACGCTCGGGGTCGATATTGTCGAGGAAGTGCAGACGCGGCGTTCCCGGAAACGGCCCGAAGCGCTCGCCGGCAAGGGCCGCCAAGGCTTGCCCGCCGAGACTCGACCCACCGGTGCCGAGCAGCACGAGATCGTCGCAGCCAGCTCTCAGGCGCTCGGCATGGCGCTCGATAGCGGCGAGATCGGCGCGGGCCTCGGGGAGCCGAAGGAGCGGGAGCGAGCCGTCCGCGTAAGCGGCCTTGAGCCGCTTGAGCGCCGGTGCGGTGGCGGCAAGGGTGTCTTCGTACTCCTCCCGCGTGAGGCCGTGCGGCCCGATGCGCTCGGCGAAGCAAGCCTCGGCGATCTGGCCATAAGGCAAGCGCGCTCCCTCGGGAAGCGCGAAATCGAGCGGCCGCTTTGCCGCCGAGCGCTCGGCCCTCTTGTCTCTCCTGGTGGAACCGGCCATGCTCACCGCGGGCATTCCTATCAGGCTTGCCAACCACGCCGGCGAGTGCTGCGCCTCAGCGGAAGCCAGCCCCGCGGGGCGCCTCGGCCCTTAGGGCGAGCGCGGCGGCGGCGCAAACCGGCACTAGCGCTCGATGCTCGGCTTGTTGGCGTCGCCGAACAGGCCGCTGAACCAGCCTTCGTCCGAGCTCTTGCCCGCGTTGGCGTCCCCGGGCGGATTGAGCAGGTTGTTGACGAAGCTGTTCTCCTGGTGCTCAAGCGCGTTGGTCTCGCGGTCGACCTTCTTGCGAATATCCGCGCCGCTCGCCGTCGCACCCGCATGCTGCAGAAGCGCTGCCTCGCCCGACGAAACGCCGGTAGAGCGTTGCGCCCCCGCCTGCCCGCCCTTCTCCTGATCGAGTCCGAAGACGGTCTGGCGCGCCTGTTGGGCAGCCGTGATGTCGGTGGCGCCCACGGCACTGGCGGTAGCCGGCGGCCGCAGATTGAAGTCGGGCGGCAGGGTCAGCGGCGGGCGTCTCAAGTTGTCGTCGCCGGCGCTCAGCGACTGATCGGAGGCGGCATTGCCGCTTTGTCCGGTCACCAAATTATAGGTGCCTTTGATCGTATCGCAGGCGCCGAGTGCGAGAGGGATGGCGACGGCCGCCACAACCCCGGTAAACCTCATGCTGCTCATTTCACCTCTAACCCTCTTGCCCGCGCTAGTGTTCCGACTCCGACGGTTCGTTCCGAACCGTCGGAGTCGGAACACTAGCAAAATCATAATGTTGTGTTGTGGTTTCGACACAATGATCGGGCATCAAGCGTCGAAACCACAACCCTGCCGCACCTCGGCTGAGCCACTCCTTTGTCGCACCACCCGGTAGTGCGGGACCGCTTGAGACCGTTCGGCCGCTCCAAGCGACAAAGCACGGGCGCTATCGGCCGCTAGTATAGCCTATCTTCGCGCCCTTTGGGCAAAGCCAGAAGACCGCCTGGGACAGGCCCTAGGTTTTACGGGTTCCGCCCTTCCTAAACAAGCTCTCGAAGAGGAGGAGGGCAACCCCCACCGTGATCGCCGAATCTGCCAGGTTGAAGGCGGGCCAATGGTAGCGGCCGGCATAGACGTCGATGAAATCGACCACCGCGTGGCGCCCCAGACGGTCGGCGACGTTGCCGAGCGCGCCCCCCGCGATCAGCCCCACGCTCGCCGCGATCCAGGGGTCGCGCGCCCGGCGTTGCCAGAGGAAGAGCCAAACCACGATGGCCAAGGCGAAGACGGAGAGCAGCCAGGGCCCCCACGGCCCCTCGAGACGCAGCATGCCGAAGCTGACGCCCCGATTGCTGGCGAGCGCCAGATTGAGGAAGGGCAGAAGCGGGATTACGCGCGGCGGCTGCATGACGAGCGCCGTGATCCACCATTTGCTCAGCTGGTCGAGCACAATCACGACGGCGGCGAGTGCGAGCGCGAGCGCGCTCGTGGAGCGCTCGCGGTCAGTTGTCTCGGATGGCACCCTTTCCGGCGTCACCTAAGCCTCTCTCGGAACGTGGCCCGCCACGAGAATTTTCGGCGCAGCGGACGCAAGGGCTTCGCCGCGGGCGCAGAGGCGATTATTTCCCGCTGCGAGATCTCCACCTGCATTGCGGCAAATCATCCTACCCTTTTGCGCGCGCTCCGCCGTCATTCCCTGGCGAGAACGGACGTGGCGAGGAGCGCGCGGGCGCGGCGGCCGTCCTCCTGCATCTGCGTGACGAGCGTGCCGATGCTGTCGAAGGTCATCTCGGGCCTGAGCCGCTCGACGAGGGCGACGCGCAAATGCTGGCCGTAAATGTCATGAGCGAACTCGAAGAGGTGCGCCTCCAAGAGGCAGGTCTTGCCGTCGAACATCGGCCGCACGCCCAGATTGGCGACGCCGTCGTGCCAGTCGATCTCGCGGCCGCGGTCGAGGCCGGCGCGCACCGCGTAGACCCCGCGCGCGGGCTCGAGGTAGCCGTCGAGCGAGAGATTGGCCGTCGGCATGCCGAGCTCGCGCCCGCGCTTGTCGCCGGGCAGCACGCGCCCCTCGATCTCCCAATGACGGCCCAAGAGCAGCGCCGCCGCTAGAGGATCGCCCCCTTGCAGCGCCGCGCGGATGCGCGTCGAGGAATAGACCTCGCCGCCCGGGCCGCGGACGCGCATGAGGCAGCTCACGCCGAAGCCGTGGTGCCGTCCGAGCCGCTCGAGCAGACCCGCGTCGCCGCCCCGCTTGTGGCCGAAGGCGAAATTGTCGCCGACCACGGCGTGGCGGATGTCGAGGCCGGCCACCAGAATCTCGCTCACAAAGGCTTCCGCGCTGAGCTTGGAAAGCGTCTCGTCGAAGGCGAGCACGATGAGCTCTTCGACCCCCAACGCCTCGATGAGGCGCGCCTTGATGCGGAACGGCGTGAGCCGGAAGGGCGGCAGCTCCGGACGGAAGAAGCTGCGCGGGTGCGGCTCGAAGGTAAGCACGGCAAGGGGTGCGGCGAACGCGCGCGCGATTTTTCCGGCCTCGGCGATGATCGCCTGATGGCCACGATGAATGCCGTCGAAATTGCCGATGGCGACGACGGCACCCCTGGCAGCCGCGGGCAGCTCCGTGTAATGGCGAAAGACGCGCATCGCGCTCGGGGCTCCTTTCAGGGCCCCAAGGTTAGGAGCTTGTCGTCGAATTGGCTATGGGCTCAAGCGGC
>DATEQI010000285.1:0-10946 GCA_035272805.1 Alphaproteobacteria bacterium
ATCGCTCGGCACCGGGGTGGCGAGCGAGATGGCGCGCGAGCGCGAGGCCGCGGCCCTCGTGCTGGAGGCCCCCTTTACCTCGCTCGTCGACGTGGCGGCGCATCACTACTGGTGGACGCCCGTGCGCTGGCTTCTGCGCGATCGCTTCGACTCGATCGACCGCATCGCCGCCGTCGCCATGCCGCTCTTGATCGTCCACGGCGAGCGCGACCGGCAGGTGCCGCTCAAATTCGGCAAGCGGCTCTTCGCTGCGGCCGTCGAGCCGAAGGAGCTTCGCCTGCTGCCTGAAGCCGGACACGTCGACCTTTACGATCACGGCGCCGCGGAGATCGTCGAGGATTTCCTCAGCCGAGCGACCGGGCGGCGAAGAGAGATGGTTGAAAGTCCCCCGCGGAGGGGGCAAATTTAGGACCTTGGCGCGAGAGATCTGCCGCGGCAGGAGGGCCTGGCGGCGGGAGGCAAGGGAGCCATGCGGCGCAGAGGGACGCTCGTGCGCGAGATCGGATTGGCACTTGCCTTCAAGGCCGTGGCACTCGGCGTCCTCTACGTCGCCTTCTTCGCTCTACCCCACGGCGTCCGTTTGACGTCCGAAGGCGTCTCGGCGCATCTCTTGTCGCCCCTCGGCCCAAGCCCCCTCGACCCAAGCATGGAGCGTTGAGATGCCGGAACTCGACGTCGTCCAGCTCTCGCGCCTGCAGTTCGGGCTGACGGCACTCTACCATTTCCTCTTCGTCCCCTTGACGCTCGGCCTCTCGTTGCTGCTCGCCATCATGGAGAGCGTCTACGTGATGACCGGCCGCGCCATCTGGCGCGAGATGACGAAGTTCTGGGGCACCCTCTTCGGCATCAACTTCGCCATGGGGGTTGCGACCGGCATCACCATGGAGTTCCAGTTCGGCACCAATTGGGCCTACTTCAGCCATTACGTCGGCGACATCTTCGGCGCTCCGCTGGCGATCGAAGGCCTCATGGCCTTCTTCCTCGAGGCCACTTTCGTGGGTCTCTTCTTCTTCGGCTGGGAGCGCATGAGCAAGCTCGGCCATCTCGCCGTGACCTGGCTGGTAGCGCTCGGCAGCAATTTCTCGGCGCTCTGGATTCTGGTCGCCAATGGCTGGATGCAGAACCCCGTCGGCGCCCGCTTCAATCCCGCGACCATGCGCATGGAGATCACCTCCTTCTACGACGTGCTGTTCAATCCGGTGGCGCAGGACAAGTTCGTGCACACGGTGAGCGCAGGCTACGTCACGGGCTCCATGTTCGTGCTCTCGATCGCCGCCTGGTATCTCTTGCGCGGACGCCACATCGCACTGGCCAAGCGCTCGCTCACGGTCGCCGCAAGCTTCGGCTTGGCCTCGGCGCTTTCCGTCGTGGTGCTGGGCGACGAGAGCGGCTACGAGGCGACCCTCAACCAGAAGATGAAGCTCGCCTCGATCGAGGCGATGTGGGAGACCGAGCCGCCGCCCGCGAGCTTCACCATTCTCGGCCTTCCCGATCGCGCGGCCGAGAGGACCTATTACGCCATCCGCGTGCCTTGGCTCATGGGGCTGATCGCGACGCGCTCGCTCGATATCCCCGTCGCCGGCATCAAGCAGCTCGTCGGCGAGGGCGAGCAGCGCATCCAGAACGGCCTCATCGCCTACCGCGAGCTCGAGGCGATGCGCGCGGGCGGAACGATGCCCACGGCCGTGACGCCGGCGATGCAGCCCTTCTTCGAGAATCTCGGCTACGCGTTCCTCTTGAAGCGCATCCGGCCCGACATACTCAACGCGAGCGGTGCTGAGATCCACGAGGCCGCACTTTCGACCGTGCCGGACGTGCTCGCCCTCTTCTGGTCGTTCCGCGTGATGGTGGGCTGCGGCTTCTATTTCATCGTCCTTTTCGCGCTCGCCTTTTATCTCGCCTCGCGCCGGCGCTTGGCCCAGCGCTGGTTCCTCAAATTGGCTCTTTTCAGCCTGCCGCTGCCATGGCTCGCCGCCGAGCTCGGCTGGATCGTCACGGAATACGGGCGCCAGCCCTGGGCGATCGAAGGCGTGCTGCCGACCTTTCTCGGCGCCTCCTCGCTGCCGCTCGGGAACGTGATCTTCAGCCTGGCGGGCTTCGTGCTGTTCTATTCCACGTTGGCCCTCGTCGACGTCTATCTCTTGGTGAAATACATCCGCCTCGGGCCCGGAGACGGCCATGGCGCCGCCGCAGCGGGCGGGGCCGCGGCGGCCGCAGAGGAATAGGCGATGGAGATTCCGCTCGGCTACGGACTGCTGCGCTTCATCTGGTGGGCGCTTCTCGGCATCATCCTCATCGGCTTCGCGGTGATGGATGGCTTCGACCTCGGGATCGCCATGCTGCAGCCCTTCGTTGCGCGCCGCGACGCCGAGAGGCGCGTGCTGCTCAACGTCATCGGGCCGGTCTGGGAGGGCAACCAGGTGTGGTTCGTGCTTGGCGGCGGGGCCGCGTTCGCAGCCTGGCCGCCGGTCTATGCGGTCTCCTTCTCCGGCTTCTATCTCGCGATGTTCCTGGTGCTCGTGGCCCTCATCCTCCGCCCCGCCGCCGTCGCGTTCCGCAGCAAGCTCGAAGGCGGGGCGTGGCGCCGCACCTGGGATTGGGCCTTCTTCGTGGCAGGCGTCGTACCATCGCTCGTCTTCGGGGTCGCCTTCGGCAATCTCTTCCTCGGCGTGCCCTTCCATTTCGACGACACGCTCCGCATCACCTACGAGGGCGGGCTCTTGGGCCTCCTCAATCCCTTCGGCCTTCTCTCCGGGCTGGTGAGCGTCGCCATGCTCGCGATGCACGGCGGCACCTTTCTGGCACTCAAGAGCGAGGGCGAGATCGCGGCGCGCGCGGCGCGCGCCGCGGGCCTCGCCGCCGTGGCGCTGATGGTGCTTTTCACGCTCGCGGGGCTGTGGGTCTCGCTCGGCATCGACGGCTATGTCGTCACCAGCGCCATCCACCCCGCGGCTCCGTCCAATCCGCTCGCCAAGACGGTCGCGCGCGAGGCGGAGGCCTGGCTGCGCAATTTCGGCATCCATCCCTGGCTGCTGTTGGCGCCTGTGATGGGCTATGTGGGGGCGATCGGCGCGGCCGGCGCCTTGCGCCTTGGCCGGCCGCTCCTCGCCTTCGCATCCAGCGGCCTGAGCGTCGCAGGCGTGATCGCGACCGCCGGCATGAGCCTCTTCCCCTTCCTCTTGGCCTCCTCGAGCGATCCCAAGAGCAGCCTCACCGTGTGGGACGCCTCGAGCAGCCAGACCACGCTTTTCATCATGCTGGTGTCGGTGGCGATCTTCCTGCCGATCGTGCTTGCCTACACGGCCTTCGTGTTCCGCGTGCTGCGCGGCAAGGTCAGCTTGGGCGAGGTCGAGGGGAACAAGGAAGGGATGTATTGAGTCATGAGGCGGTTTTTCTCAACTCCTCGTCCTGAGGTGCTGCCGAAGGCGGCGTCTCGAGGGATGAGGTAAGATCCGCACGACGCTGACGAGGTTCATGCGATGTGGTACTTTTCCTGGATTCTCGGCCTCGGGCTCGCTTGCTCGTTCGCGATCCTCAATGCCATGTGGCTCGAGCTCGACGAGCCGAACGAGGAGAGGGAGCAACTCGAGAAATAACGGCCACGCGATTCCCTGAGATGCGGTCCAAACGCAGCGTGGGCGACAAGGCTGCGACACCTGGGGGAGCGAACGGCCGGCAACGCCGAACCTGACGGGAGGACGACATGGTCATGAGCAAGCGTGCACTCTATGGGCTGCTCGCGGTAGCCGCGGCGGCAACTTTGGCGACGACGCCGGCGGCGGCACAGGCGCTCAAGGTGAGCATCGATTCCTTGGCGCGCGTCAAGGTCATTCCCGACAAATACGCCTTCTGCAACCCGGCGAAGGAGGGCCACGTCAAGCCCGGTGCCGACGTGAGTCCGCGTATCTCATGGTCGCGCGGTCCGGCGGGGACCAAGTCCTACGCCATCATCGCGACCGATCCCGACGTGCCGTCGATCCGCACCGACATGAATCAGGAAGGCAAGACGCTTTCGGCCACCATGCCGCGCGTGACCTTCTTCCACTGGGTCCTGGTCGATATTCCGCCGAACGTGAGATCGCTTGCCGCGGGTGCCGACTCCGACGCCCGGGTCGTCCACGGCAAGCCGCAGTCGCCGAGCACGGTCGGGCTGCGCGGCCTCAACGGCTACACCAACGCGTTCGCCGCCAACGAGCAGATGAAGGGGGACTATTTCGGCTATGACGGGCCGTGCCCGCCGTGGAACGACGAAATTCCCCATCACTACCACTTCACGGTCTATGCGCTGAGTGCTGCGACCCTCAACCTTTCCGGTGCTTTCACCGGGCTGGACGCGATGAAGGCGATGGAGGGACTGGTGCTCGCCAAGGGCGAGGTCGTGGGCGTCTATGCGCAGAACCCGGAGGTCTTGGCCAAGCTGCGGCAGAAGTAGCAGAGCACGTGCTGAGCGGCTTGAGCCCGTGGGCTTGCGAGCGGCGCTGATTCTGCTCGTTGCGGCGATCGCCTGCGTCGCGCCGCGGCCTGCGGCAGCCGCGGACGTGGTGATTTTCACGACGGGCGCCCCCAATCCGGCAACCGTGGCGATCGCCGTCTCCGACCGGGTGACTTGGCGCAATTTGGGCTCGTCGCCCCGCGCCATAGCCGCCGAGAATAACGGCTTCCCCAACTTCGCGCTCGAGCCTGAAGCGAGCCACAGCCAGCAATTCCTCAAAGTGGGCCGCTATCCCTACCAGATCGACGGCAAATTCGACGGCGTGGTCGAGGTGACGGCGGCCGGGCCTCCGTTGGGGGCGGGCACTTCGCCCAAGTCGGAAAAAGATTGCAGCTTGGCCATCCTGCACTACGACGTCCTGGTTTACGGATATCGCCGCTATCAGATCACCTTCAGCGCCGGGTTCGTTCCCGGCCCCGGCGTAGTGACGAGAACTGCCGAATGGACGGCGGGCTGGCCGGACCTCATGGTTGGTGTCGAGCGCTGCCACGGGCCAGGGCTTCCAAGTCTTACAGTCGCTCTGGTGACGCCGGATTCCTTGAATGTCCACCACCCCATCAGAGTGCCCGGCGAGCTTCAGGGCAGCTGGGACTATTCCGACACGCAAGCCATCAACGAGCATGAGAATCCGCCATGCCAGTTCCATATGGATTTGAGGGTCCGGGTTTCGGCGAGCTTGCAAGGCTGGAGTTATGCCCAGCCCGCCGGTGAAAGCCTCAGCTTTGATGGCCGGTGGTGGGGCGGAGAGGACGCGCCAGGAAATAAGATCGCGCCGGTTTTCGCGGAACAGTGCAAGAAGAGAACCATGCGGGGCGGGGGCATTGGCGAAGCGCGCGGCAATGGCATGCCTCTCACGCCGGTCAACGGCGTCGACTTCATCATCCATGATTATATCCTGGGTCTCTCCGTCGTGAAGGGTGCGCCAATGGCGTTCCCGCTCGATGCGCTCGCGGGAGGGAATGGGTTCAATGTGGACAGTGGGACCCAAGTGATCCATCTGCACTCATCGCACGACAGAGCCGGCCAGGTGATTGAGGAGGATATTGTGAGGGACCGCGTCGTCGTGAGCTTTTCGCCGCGGAAATAGCGCGCTCGTCGACGAGAGGACTCTGATACGGAACCTGCTTCCCGCCAAGCAAACGGTCGGCATGCGCTACAAGAAACCGGGGCGGCTCCATGTGCGAGCCGGCAGCCAAACGGCCATCCGATTGGCAAATATTGACCATTGGTTTAATCCCGCATTTCCCACATGACGTGCGATCTTAAAGCGAATTCAATGCAAAATCGTGGGAATGCTCCATTGCCTTATCCGGTCTTGACCGTGATCTCCACGCGGCGGTTCTTTTGCCGGCCGGCGGGATCGTCCGAGCCGTCAGGCTTGGTGTTCGGCGCCACGGGCTTGCGCTTGCCCCAGCCGCGCGCGGTCATGGACGTCGTCACCTGGTGGTCGACGAGCCACACCCGGACGGCCTCCGCCCGCCGCTCGGAGAGCTTCTGGTTATATTGATCGTTGCCCTTGCCGTCGGTGTGGCCGTCGATGACGACGCTCGCCTTGGGGTAGGACTTGAGCACCGCCGCCACCTTCTCGAGCGCGGGCCCGGCCGCGGCACGGAGGGTCGCCTTGTCGAAGTCGAACAGCACGTCGGCGGCGAGCTCGATCTTGATCTCCTGCTTCTCGACCTTGGCGCCAAGGTCCTTGAGTGCTGCCGCCAGGTTTTCGGCGCTGCCTTTCAGCCCCCCGGCGCTGCCTTTCAGCTCCGAGCCGACGCCGCGAATCTCGAGGACGGTGCCCTTGAGCGGCAGCACCTCGGCCTTCAACGGCAGCACCTGGCCGCGCAGCGCAAGCACGGTGCCCTTGGCGCCGGCGGGCAGCGCGTCATCGGGCTGATAGTCTTCGCCTTGGGCCGCGGCGGCCCACAATGCCGCGGCCAGAAAGAAGAGCGCGAAGCTCCGCGCGACGCGCGCCACGCCCGTCATCCTCACTGGGCAACGGGTACGTCGTCGAAGGGCGCAAATTTCGCGATGGTGACGCTGACCTTGGTCGAGGTCGCAGGCGGTGCCGGGAACTTGGCCCAGAACAGCCGCTGATCGCCGGGCTTGAAGTAGCTATCGCGAATATCGGCGATATATTTTCCCTCGGAGTCGGTCAGGACTTGATACTTCTTATTTTCCGCCGGATCGATGACGTAGAACTCGTTCCAGCCGCCGCTCCAGTTAATCTGCTTCGGCGTGGTTGACGCCGTGAGGCCGCCGGCGCCCTGGCCCTGAGTATCGACGAGCCGGAAGCGGACGATGAGGACACCGCCGCTGAGCCGCTTCACTTCCGTGATGTCGCAGCGCAGATCGGGATCGTCCGAGAATTGCGCGCTCGCCAACACGGCCGGCGCCGCCGCGGTTTGCGCCTGCGCAGCGCCGGAGAGGCCGGCACATCCGGCTGCAAGCATTGCCACGATGAACGCGGCTTTTCCCATTGCCCTCATGATCCCCTCCCTTTCCTCGACCGATTAAACCAATATTCCCCGGATGGCCAAGAAAGATAACATTCCGCCGGGATGCGCGGAAGCCAAAAGGCGCCGTCCGCAAGGCTTTGGTGCCACCAAGCCGGTCGCTCCCAACACCAAGCCCGATGGGTCCGACGATCCCGAGGGCCGGCAAAAGAACCGGCGGGTGGAGATCGTGCTGGCCAAGTGAGGCCGCGCGCCGGCCCGCTCACCCGCCCACGTCGAAGCGGATGCCCTGGGCGAGCGGCAGCTCTTTTGAATAGTTGATCGTGTTGGTGGCGCGCCGCATATAGGCCTTCCAGGCGTCCGAGCCGGACTCGCGCCCGCCGCCCGTCTCCTTCTCGCCGCCGAAGGCGCCGCCGATCTCGGCCCCGCTCGGCCCGATGTTGACGTTCACGATGCCGCAGTCGCTTCCCGCCGCACTCATGAAGGCCTCCGCCTCGCGCAGCTCGTTGGTGAAGACGCTGGAGGCGAGGCCCTGCGGCACGTCGTTGTGGATGCGGATCGCATCCTCGAAGCCGCGGTAGGGCATCACGTAAAGGATCGGGGCGAAGGTCTCCTCGCGCACGATCGCGGTCTGCGCCGGCATCTCGGCGATGGCCGGCTTGACGTAATAGGCGTCGGGATAGCGCTCGGCGAGCACGCGCTCGCCGCCGTGGACGGTGCCGCCATCCTTGCGCGCGGCGGCAAGTGCGGCTTGCATGGCCTCGAAGGCGCGTCCGTCGATGAGCGGGCCGACAAGCGTGCCCTGCTCGAGCGGATCGCCGATCTTGACCGAGGCATAGGCCGCCTTGAGGCGTGCTATGAGTGCGCTCTTGATGTCCTCGTGCGCGATGACCCGGCGCAGACTCGTGCACCGCTGCCCCGCGGTGCCGACCGCGGAGAAGGTGATGCCGCGCACCGCGAGGTCGAGATCGGCCGAGGGTGCGACGATGGCGCCGTTGTTGCCGCCGAGCTCGAGGAGACAGCGCCCGGTGCGCGCCGCTACTACGGGGGCGAGGGCTTTCCCCATCCGGCAGCTCCCGGTCGCGCTCACGAGGGTCAAGCGCCGGTCAGCCGCGATGCGCTCGCCCGTCTCGCGGCCGCCGAGGACGACCTGTAGGAGCCCGGCCGGTGCCTCGCCGAAGCGTTTGAGGGCGCGCGCGAAGAGGGCCTGGCACGCAAGGGCCGTGAGCGGCGTCTTCTCGGACGGCTTCCACACCACCGCGTCCCCGCAGACGAGCGCCAACGCGGCGTTCCACGACCACACCGCGACGGGGAAATTGAAGGCCGTGATGACGCCGACCGCGGAGAGCGGATGCCAGGTCTCCATCATGCGGTGGCCGGGCCGCTCGGAGGCGATGGTGAGGCCGTAGAGCTGGCGGGAGAGGCCGACCGCGAAGTCGCAGATGTCGATCATCTCCTGGACCTCGCCGCGGCCTTCCTCGAAGATCTTCCCGGCCTCGAGCGTCACCAGCCGGCCGAGCGAGTCCTTGGCCGCGCGGAGCTCCTCGCCGAGGAGACGCACGAGCTCGCCGCGCCGCGGTGCCGGCACCGTGCGCCAAGCCCGAAACGCCGCATCGGCCGCGGCGATCTTGGCCTCGATGGTCGCGGCCGTATCGCTCTTCACGCGCCCAAGGGTGCGCCCGTCGATCGGCGAGCGCACGACGAGATCGCCCTCGGCCGCGGGCGAAATGCCGAGAGAGGAGAGTAGAACAGCGTGGTCCTCAGACATATCGCGTCCTCCCATTCTTGGCGCTAGTTGATCCACACATCCTAAAGACGCTTGCAGTGCCGTCGTGGGTCCTTCGAGACGCGCCCCTTCGGGGCGCTCCTCAGGATGAGCCAAATTTGTGTGTGGCATAAAGAGTTAGCCTCATCCTGAGGAGCGAGCGTAGCGAGTGTCTCGAAGGACACACCGCGGCCAGTCCGAGGCACCATTGCACAACGCAACACCATGATTTGCCGGTGATCTTCCGATTTGTGTGCATCAACTAGATTCCCAGCGGACGTCACCATCCCTCACCCTCCCATTCCGAAGCAATGGCAGGGAGAGGGATCAGGCGCCCTCGGCGCGCAGCTTGACGAGCTTGTCGGGCGAATCGATGTCGATCAGCACGCCCTCGTCGTCCACTTCCACCTCGGCGACGAGCTCGTGATATTGGCCGATGAGCTGGCGCGCGCCGGTGTCGCCCGTGAGCCGCGCCATCTCGGCGAAGAAGCGCCGCGCGAAGAGCACCGGGTTGCCGCGCTTGCCGCGGCAGGTGGGGACGCAGATGGCGCGCCCTTCGAGCGGATTGAAGGCGGCGATCAGCCGATCGAGGTGGGCGGGCTTGATGCGCGGCATGTCGCCGAGCGCGATGAGCACGCCGTCCGTGTCCTGGGGCAAGGCGGCGAGGCCGCGGGCGAGCGAGCTCGCGAGGCCGTCCGCGTAGTCGGGATTGTGCACGAAGCCGAGCTTGCGCCCGTCCAAGGCTGCGCGCACGCGCTCCGCCTCGTGGCCCGTGACCACGACGACGGGCGAGGCCTTGGAGGCGAGGACGGCATCCGCCGCGCGCGCGACCATGGGCGCGCCGTCGATCTCGGCCAGGAGCTTGTTGGCCTTGCCCATGCGGCGCGAGAGGCCGGCTGCGAGGATGAGGGCCGCGATCCTCCCTACTTTCGGCATGGTCGCGGTCCCGGCTGCCGCGGTCGCCTGGGCGCGCGGCAGGCCGCGCACCTCGGTCTCGGCGAGGAGCCCGCCGGCCCCCATGCGCGCGAGATCCTCGCGCGCGATGGGAAGATCGGCCAAGAGACGCTGCAGCACCCAGTCGAAGCCGTTGAACTTGGGCGAGCGCGCGCAGCCGGGAAGGCCGAGCACGGGTACCTTGTCCGGCAAGCGGCCGACGAGGAGGAGATTGCCGGGATCGACCGGCATGCCGAAGTGCAGCACCTCGCCGCCGGCGAGCGCAATGCCCATCGGGATGACGTCGCGGCGGTCGACGATGGCGGAAGCGCCGGCGATGAGCACCGGGTCGGCTCCTTCCGCGCGCAGCGCCGCGATGGCGGCGGCGACCTGGCCGGGCTCGTGCGCGCAGCGGATTTCGCGCAAGAGGCGGCTGCCGAAGGCCGCGAGCCGCGCCTCGAGCGCGCTGCGGCCCTTGTCGAGCACGCTCTCCTTGCTGCCGCGCAAGCGCGTCTGCACGAGGCCGACCGTTTTCGCCTGGAAGGGGGCCACCCGCACAAGCGGTCCGCCTTCCCGCGCGATCGCGGCGCAGGCATCGACGACGGCACGCGCGACCGCGAAGGGGATCACCTTGACGGTTGCCACCATCTGGCGCGGCTCGACCACCTCGAAGGGTGTTAAGGTCGCGATGGTGACGGCCTCGTCCACCAGGTTGAGGGCATCGATGCGCGCGCGGTCGATCACCGCCAACCCGCGCACTTCGGCAAAGAGATTGCAGCGGCCGGTGAAGGCGGGGCTCAGGCTGAGGTTCGGGCCGGCTGCCGCCTCGGCGACCGCGGCCGCCGTCTTGTCCTCGCTCACCTCGCCCGGCTCGATGCGCGCGGCGACGACGCGCTCGAGGCCGGCCGCCTTGAGGGTTGCCAGGTCCGCCGCCGAGAGCTTGCGGCCTTTCTTGAAGGTAGTGGTTCCCACGCGCAGGCTGTGCGCCAGGATGGCGCCCTCGGCTTCGTCGATCGCGAGCTCGCCGAAGATCATGCCGGCTCCTTGACCTTCTCCTTGGCCTCTTTCGCGTGCAGCACTTGCGTGATCTGCGCCAGGATCGACACGGCGATCTCCGCCGGCGACTTGGCCCCGATCGAGAGCCCGACCGGCCCGTGGATGCGCGCGAAGTCGGCGTCCGTGAAGCCATGCTCCCGGAGGCGCTGCAGGCGCTTTGCGTGCGTGCGGGAGCTCCCGAGCGAGCCGATATAGAAGCACTCCGAGCGCAGTGCCGCCACGAGTGCCGGATCGTCGATCTTGGGATCGTGGG
>DATEQI010000286.1:0-2767 GCA_035272805.1 Alphaproteobacteria bacterium
AGGCCGGCTTCCTTGAGCAGCTCGGCGATCATCAGCGCGGCCGACGGATCCTTCTCCGACGGTTTCAGGATGAAGCTGTTGCCGCAGGCCAGCGCCACCGGGAACATCCACATCGGCACCATGGCGGGGAAGTTGAACGGCGAGATGCCGGCGCACACGCCGAGCGGCTGGCGCACCGACCAGGCGTCGATGCCGCCGCCGACCTGTTCGGTGAACTCGCCTTTCAGGAGATGCGGGATCCCGCAGGCGAACTCGACGACCTCGATGCCGCGCGTCACCTCGCCGGTGGCATCGGCCAGGACCTTGCCGTGCTCGCTGCCGATGAGCCGCGCGAGCCTGTCGCGGTTCTTCTCGAGGAGCTCCTTGTATTTGAACATGAGGCGCGCGCGCGCGAGCGGCGGCGTCTGCGCCCACTTGGGTGCTGCGGCCTTCGCACTCGCCACCGCCTGAGCAACCTCGGCGGCATTGGCGAGTGCCAAACGTGCGCTCACCTCTCCCGTCGCGGGGTTGTACACGTCGGCAAAGCGGCCGCTCTTGCCCGAGACGGCCTTGCCGCCGATGAAGTGACCGAGTTCCTTGGCCATGGGCTCCTCCCGGAAATTCCTGCGTGCGAGCGGCCGCCCGGGCCGCAGCGCGCCCGGACCGGTTCCAGCGCAGAGACTCTAGGCGCGATCGAGGCCGAGGCCAACAGAAGAGAGGCACCTCGTCGCCGGGAGCCCTTGCCTCGACTTTCCCCGGTCCCAGCGATAGCTTCGCAGGATCTCGGTCGCAAGCTTGAGCTGGGTCAATGCGTGCTGCGAGAGGGAGCGGGCAAAGTTCCGCCATGGTCAAGGCGAAGGAGCCGCGGGGCAAGGCGGGTGCGGGGCAAATGAGCAACGCCAAGATCGCGGCGGAGCTCCTGCGCCTGGCCGAGCTCCTCGAGATCAGCAACGCCAACCCCTTCCGCGTGCGCGCCTACCGCAATGCGGCGCGCACCATCGACACCTTGCCCGAAAGCATCGCGACACTCCTCGCCGCGGGCCGCGCGCTCACGGAGCTGCCCGGCATCGGCGAGGATTTGGCCGGGAAGATCAAGGAGCTCCATGAGAGCGGGCACCTTCGCCTGCTCGACGAGGTCGCGGAGAAGCTGCCGCCCTCCCTCGTCGAGATGGCGACCCTCCCCGGCCTCGGCCCGAAACGCATCAAGCTCATCTTCGACAAGCTCAAGATCAAGAGTCTCGCCGAGCTCGGCAAGGCGGCGGCGGCGGGCAAGCTCGCCAAGCTGCCGGGCCTGGGCGAGAAGACCCAGGCGCGCATCCTCGAGGGGCTCGCCGAGCGGGGTGCCGGACCCGCGCGCGTCAAGCTCGCCTCGGCCGAGGAGAGTGCGACGGCGCTGCTCGACTATCTCAAGGCAAGCCGGGGCGTGCGCCAGGCGATCGTCGCCGGCAGCTACCGCCGGCGCAAGGAGACCGTGGGCGATCTCGACCTCTTGGTGACGAGTGCCGCGGGTGGCGACGCGATCGAGCGCTTCGCCGCCTATCCGCGCGTCAAGGAGGTGCTCGCCAAGGGACCGACGCGCTCGACCGTGCGGCTCGATTCGGGCCTGCAGGTCGACCTGCGCGTCGTGCCGGAAGAGAGTTACGGTGCTGCACTCCACTATTTCACCGGCTCCAAGGACCATAACATCGCGATCCGCACGCTCGGCGTGATGAAGGGCCTCAAGGTCAACGAGTACGGCGTGTTCCGGGGCGAGAAGCGCATCGCCGGCCGCAGCGAGGAGGAGCTCTACGCGCTCTTCAAGCTTCCTTATATCGAGCCCGAGCTCAGGGAGAACCGCGGCGAGATCGAGGCGGCGAGGGCGGGCAAGCTGCCGCGCCTCGTGCGCCTGGACGACATCCGCGGCGACCTCCATATCCACACCAAGGCAAGCGACGGCAGCGCCACGATCGCCGAGATGGCGGCGGCGGCCAAGGTGCTGGGCTACGCCTATCTCGCGATCTCCGACCACAGCCGGCGCTTGACCGTCGCCCACGGCCTCGATGCCAAGCGTCTCGGCCGGCAGATCGACGAGATCGAGCGGCTCAATGCCACGCTCAAGGGACTTCGCGTCTTGAAGGCGGTCGAGGTCGACATCCTCGGGGACGGCACGCTCGACCTCGAGGACGGCATCCTCGCCAAGCTCGATTTCGCGATCGGCGCCGTGCATTCGCACTTCGCACTCCCGCTCGCGAAGCAGACGGAGCGCATCATCCGCGCCATGGACAACCCCAATCTCGCGATCGTCGCCCACCCCACGGGCCGCTTGATCGGCGAGCGCGAGCCCTATGCCGTCGACATGGATCGCCTCGTGCGCGCGGCCAAGGAGCGCGGCTGCTTCTTCGAGATCAACGCCCAGCCCGAGCGTCTCGATCTCAACGACATCCATGCGCGGCTTGCCAAGGAGGCGGGCGTCAAGCTGGCGATCGCGACCGACGCGCACAGCGTGCGCCAGCTCGATTTCATGCGCTTCGGCGTCGATCAGGCGCGGCGCGGCTGGATCGAGCGCTCCGACGTGCTCAACACGCGCCCGTGGAGCGAGCTCAGCCGCCTCCTGAGGCGGCGGTAGAGTCCTGGTTCTGAAATTCACCACATCAGGAAAACATTTGTCATTGCGAGGCGCCCGAAGGGCAACGAAGCAATCCAGAGAGAGTTTCGCACCACGCGCGCTGCCCCGGCGTACGCCGGGGTTCGCTACGCTCGCAATGACGGCTACCTCCAGGTGAGACGAACTTCCGAGTCGCGGCGCTAG
>DATEQI010000287.1:0-6021 GCA_035272805.1 Alphaproteobacteria bacterium
CTTCGGCGCCCTTCGGGCGCCTCGCAATGACAAGTGTTTTCCTGATGTCGTGAATTTCAGAACCAGGACACTCGCGACGTGCCTTGCTTTGAAGGCCGCTTGCGGAGTCAGGAAAGGAGCCGATGACGGGCAACGAGGGCGTCGCCACGCCGAACGTCGTGCGCCATCCGAGATAGTCGCGCGCGCTCTCCTCCCTTTGCCGCGAGACGGCTCTCGCGCTTCCATGATAGCAGCCATGCATCCCTACCTCATCACGCCCATGAAGCGGCTGATGCCGATCGCCCGCTCCGCCGCGAAGACGAGCAGCACGACGACGAGGACCTGCACGGTCGAGGCCGCGGCCACCGTCGGATCGAACACCCACTGGATGTAGGAATAGATCTGCAGCGGCAGCGTCACGGAAGAGGGATCGGAGAGGAAGAGCGCGAGCGGCAGGTTCTCGAAGGAGACGATGAAGGAGAACAGCACCGCCGCCACCATGCTGTTGGTGAGCAACGGCAGCGTCACCTGCCGGATCGCCTGCAGCCGCGTGGCGCCGAGGTTGACGGCCGCGTGCTCGGCGAGCATGTCGACGTTCGCGAGGCCGGCCACCATGGTGCGCACCACGTAGGGGAGGGTGATCACCGTGTGGCCGAGGAGGAGGGCGGGAAAGGACGGCACGCCGAGGGCCGCGAAATACTCGAGGAAGCCCATGGCCAAGACGAGCTGCGGCACCATGAGCGGCGTCTGCAGGAGGTTGAGGACGGCACCCCGCCCGCGGAAGCGGCCGCGCGCGAGGCCGAACGCCGCGAGGCCGCCGAGCACGAGCGAGATCGCGCAACTGAGGGCCGCGAGCGCCAGGCTCGTGCCGAGCGCGGACATGAGCTCGGCTTGCGAGAGGAACCTCGCGAACCAGCGCAAGGAGAGCGAGCTCGGCGGGAAGGCGAGCGACTCCGTGCCGGAGAAGGCGAGGGCCACGACCACGATCACCGGGGCCAGGATGAAGAGGTAGATCGCGGCGTTGACGAGAGCGAGGAGGGAGCCCGGCGCGCGCATGGCCTCAGGCCACCCCGAGATGGCGGTAGCGCGCGAGAAGGGTGCGGTTGACCAGCGCCACGCTTCCCAAGGTGAGCACCAGCATGAGCCCCGCCACCGCCGAGCCGAAGGGCAGGTTGCCCACTTCGCCCACTTGCTGATAGGCAAGCGTCGCCAGCACGAGAAAGCGCGGGCCGCCGACGATGCGCGGCACCACGAATATGTTGAGGGCCAGGCTGAAGACGATGACGCCGCCGGCGGCCACACCTGCCAGGCTCAAGGGGAGCGTCACGCTGAGGAAGGTCTGCAGCCGGCTCGCGCCCAGGCCGCGCGCGGCGCTCTCGAGGAGCGGATCGATGCGCGAGAGCGAGCCCATGAGCGGCAGGATGAAGAAGGGGATCAGCACCTCGACCATCGCGGCCACGACGCCCGCGAAATTGAAGAGCAGCTGGAGCGGATGCTCGATGAGGCCCGTGGCAAGGAGAGCGCGGTTCAACAACCCGCGCTCGTCGAGAATGAGAATCCAGCCGTAGCTGCGCACCACACCGCCGATGAGGAGCGGCGTGAGCACGAGGGTCAAGAGGAGCGGGCGCCGGCCCGGCTCGGCGCGCACGATGCCGAGTGCCACCGGATAGCCGAGGAGCATGCAAAGTGCCGTGGTCGCAAGGGCCACGAGCAAGGTGCGCCCCACGATGCGCTGATAGAGCGGATCGCCGAGCAGCGCCGCGTATTGGGCGAGCGTGGCGCGGGCGACGATCTCGCCGTTGGCGTAGCCGAGGAAGCTGTAGCCGAGGAGAAGGGCGAGGGGGGCCAGGAAGAAGACGACGGCGAATGCCAAGGCCGGGCCGGTGAGGCCGAGGAGTGCGAGCTCGCTCCGCGTTGCCGGCCGCAGCTTCATGGCGATCCCGGCGCTCTCAGGCCTCGATCATCTGGTTCCACAGCTTGGTCCACTCGTCGAGCCGGGGCAGTACCTCGCCGTAGTCGAGCTCGATCTGCTTGGCGCCGGGCGGGCGGGCGACGAGCTTCGCGGCCTCGGGGGTCGCGTAGTCGAGGGCGTCCGGGTGCGTCGGCGTCGTCGGGAAGAGGCCCGAGACGAATTTGCCCTGGAGCCGGGGGTCGGCCGTGAAGTCGATGAAGGCCTCGCCCCACTCCTTATACCCAGCCCCCTTGACCACGGCGTTGCCGTAGCTCACCGCCACGTCGCCCGTCTCGGGCACCGCGTACTCGAGCGGCTTGCCCTTGCGCTTGAGGATGAAGGCGCGCGAGCTCTGCCACATGGCGACGTCGACCTCGCCCTCGCCCAGGAGCTTCATGCCTTCCTGGGAGGTCGAGATGAAGCGCGGGCTCAAGCGGTCCTTGATCTCCTTGATCACCTTGAGCCCGGGCCTGATGTCCTGATAGCCCCCGCCTTGTGCCATCGCGATCGCGAGGGTGACGTGGAGGCCGAAGTGGTTGAAGTCGTCGATGAAGATGCGGCCCTTGTAGCGCTCGTCGACGAGGTCGGTCCACTGGCGCGGCGGTATGGCGACGCGCTCGCGGTTGTAGATGATGCCGATCGAGAGCACGCTGTAGCCGAGCCAGGTCTTCTTGCGGTAGATGGGCGCGATGGCTGCCGCATGGGGCAGCTTCGCGTAGTCGATCTCCTCGAGCAGCCCGTCGCGCGTCGCTTCGTAGAGGAAGCGGTCCTGCAGCTGGATGAGGTTGACCTTCGGCCGCTCGCGGTAGGTCTTGAGCTTGGCGTAGCGCTGCGGGTTCTCGCCGATGTCGTGGATGAGCCTGATCCCGGTCGCCGCGGTGAAGGGGTCCTCGAAGTCCTCCTTGACCCATTGGCCGTAGTCGCCGCCGTAGGTGCTGTAGACGAGGCTCTCGGGCTTCTCCTCGGCCCGGCCGCGCCGCGCGAGCGCGAGCGAGGTGGCGGCAGCACCGGCACCCGCCAGGAATGCACGCCGGCCCAAGTTCCTCCTCATCGTCAAGCAAGCCTCCCTCTAATCTTGTGCCGCCATTCCAGCACCGCCGGCCGGGCCGTGGCAACCGCTTTCCCGGCGCTGCCGCGCAATATGGGGACGAGACCCTGTTTTCAAATCCGCTCCAGGCGCTGGAGCAAGTTCCGATTGCATAGGTGCCGCGCGTGCTTCGAGACGCGGTGCTTCGCACCGCTCCTCAGCATGAGGTAGGTTCATGATTGCACAAAGAACCTCCTCAGCCTGAGGAGCGCCCGAAGGGCGCGTCTCGAAGGCCGCACCGATTCCATCCAGCTGGAACTTGCTCTAGACTGGGCGCACTGAGGCGATGAGGGGGGAGACGACAGTGAAGACACATGCGCGCGTGGCGGTGATCGGCGGCGGCAACGTCGGCTGCTCGATCCTCTATCACCTGACGGCCGCGGGTTGGAGCGACGCGGTGCTGCTCGAGCGTTATGAGCTGACCTCGGGCTCGACTTGGCACGCGGCGGGGCTTTTGCCGCTCTTCAACATGTCCTACGCGACCGGCCAGATGCACAAATACTCGCTCGAGCTCTATGAGCGCCTTGCCGCCGAGTGGCAGCGCGACGTCGGCTTCAAGCGCGTCGGCAATCTGCGCATGGCGCGCACGCGCGAGCGCATGGAGGAGTTCGAGACCTATGCCTCGACCGCCGATGCGATCGGCGTGGCCTACGAGTGGTGGCGGCCCGCGGAGATCAAGGAGCGCTTCCCGCTCGTCAACGTGGAGGGGCTGATAGGCGCGCTCTTTCACCCGACCGACGGCTATATCAACCCGGCCGACATCACCATGCTGCTGGCGGATGCGGCGCGCAAGGGCGGTGCGGAGATCTACCGAGAGACCGAGGTGCGCGCGATCGAGCGCACGGCGGGCGGCGAGTGGCGTCTCACGACCGACAAGGGCGACATCCTCTGCGAGACGGTGGTGGCGGCGACCGGCAATCACGCCCAGCGCACGGCGGCCATGGTCGGGCGCACCATTCCGGCGATCCCGGTCGAGCACCAGTACATCGTGACGGGCGAGATCCCCGAGATCGTCGAATGGCGCAAGGCGGGTCGGCCCGAGCACCCCATCCTGCGCGACGCGGACGCGCGCTGGTACATGCGCGAGGAGCGCGGCGGCCTCATCCTCGGCCCTTACGAGAAGGGAGCACCCTCCTGGGCCGTCCACGGCGTGCCGGAGGGATTCAAGGCCGAGCTCCTCCCGCCCGATCTCGATCGCCTCGAATGGCACATCGAGGAGGCCCTCTACCGCATGCCCTGCTTCGCCAAGGGCGGCGTAAAGACGGTCTACAACGGACCCATCTGCTACACCCCCGACGGCAATCCCCTCCTCGGCCCGGCCCCCGGGCTCGCCAATTTCTACTTCGCCGAGGGCTTCTCCTTCGGCATCACGGCCGCGGGCGGAGCGGGGAAGTATCTCGTGCAGATCATCCGCGAAGGTGAAGCCGAGATCGACATGCTCGCCCTCGATCCGCGCCGCTTCGGCGCCTACGCGACGCGGCCCTACGCGGTCAAGAAGAACGAGGAGGCCTACGATCACGTCTTCGTGCCTCATTTCCCCGACGAGGAGCGTCCCGCCTGCCGCCCCTTGCGCACCACGCCGGCCTATGAGCGCCTGAAAGCGCGGGGTGCCGTCTTCGGCCAGCGCTTCGGCTGGGAGCGCGCCAACTTCTTCGGGCCCAAGCCCTCCGAGGACGCGGATTTCACGGAGCGCTGGTCGTTCCGGCGCGGCAACTGGTGGCCCTACGTGCAGGGGGAAGCAGACGCGATCCGCAACTGCGTCGGCCTCATCGAGGCCTCCACCTTCGCGAAATACAGCGCGCGCGGCCCGGGTGCCGAGGGGTGGCTGGAAGGCCTCGTCGCCAACAGGCTGCCGCAGAAGGTGGGGCGCATCCACTTGACCCACGCCTGCACGAAGAAGGGCGGGGTGCGCTCCGAGTTCACGATCCTGCGCGAAGGGACGGACGCGTTCTACATGGTCGGCGCGGGGGCGGCCGAGAGCTACGACTGGGATTACCTTTGCCGCACCGTGCCGAAGGACGGCTCGGTCGCCCTCGAGCGGATCACCACGCAAGGAGGCGTCTTCGTGCTCGCGGGGCCGCGGAGCCGCGAGGTGCTGGCGAAGCTCGTCGATGGCGCCGATCTCGGCAACGCGGCCTTCCCCTGGCTCACCGGCCGGATGGCGACGGTCGGCATGGCGCCGGTGCGGCTCATGCGCGTCAATTACGTGGGCGAGCTCGGCTGGGAGATCCATCACGGTATCGAGTACCAGAACCACCTCTTCGATGCTCTCGAGGAGGCCGGCCGCGCGTTCGACATGCGGCTCGTCGGCATGCGCGCGATGAACTGGCTCAGGCTCGAGAAGAGCTACCGCGCCTGGGGGGCGGAGCTCTCCAAGGAGGTGACGGCGCTCGAGAGCGGGCTCGACCGCTTCGTGCGCCTCGACAAGAACAGCGACTTCGTCGGCCGCGCGGCACTCGAGAAGCAGAAGGCATCGGGCGCGCTGCGCTGGGCGCTCGTGACCCTCCTGATCGACGGGCCGGCGGATGCCGACCCCTGGGGTGTCGAGTCGATCTGGGCCGACGGCAAGGTGGTGGGCCGCGCCACCGGCGGGGGCTACTCCGTCCACTTCAAGAAGCAGATAGCACTTGCCTTCGTGCGGCCGGAGTTCGCCTCGGAAGGCCGGGCGCTCGAGATCAAGATGCTGAGCGAGCGCTATCCCGCGCGCGTGGTGCGCGACAGCCCCTACGACCCGGCGAACGCGCGCGCGCGGATGTAGGGGGATAAGCCTTCCCCCTCTCCTCCTGAAGGAGCTATCGCATTCACACATCTTTCGCGGATGTTCGCTTAGGCATCGATCGCGCTAAGCCCCTCTCCCGCGCCAAGCGGGAGAGGGAGGGGCCCAGCGCGCAGCGCTGGGAGGGTGAGGGGGAGGACGGCGCACGTGCTATTCTCTCGGTCATGGCCGAGCACAAAGCACGCCCGTTGCGGATCAACATGACCGACGCTGAGCGTCGCCTGTGGA
>DATEQI010000288.1:0-11058 GCA_035272805.1 Alphaproteobacteria bacterium
CGTTGGTGCGGGATTGGTGTCGTTCCGCCCAAGCTAGGAAACCCGCCCCCGAGACGACTTGGAAGGGTATTGGATCATTGAAGGGCTGGCTAGGTGAAGTCTCGCGGCTAAGCCGTAAGGCCGTGATTTCCGCTGGAATGCCGGCGTCGCTGGGCGACGCGCGAAGGAGCCGGGATGTGGTACAATTGAACTGTCCCGAAAAGAGGCATGAATGGGACGATAGGGGATGTGGCAATACGGAAAACAAAGGCCAGAAGCGCCAAGCGGGGGAAGGTGCCGAGCACTGTAAATGGGACACTTCGAGTTTGTACCGATTCCGCGGCTCGTGGGTCGCCGCAAGGCGACACACGAACTCGCGGAAGTCGGTACTGGCGTGTTTACTTTATAGGGAAGGGCGCCTAGTTATGGAGCCAGCAATTGCCGAAGCGGGGACCGCCGTGCCCGATGTCGTGATCTACACCACCATGTGGTGCCCCTATTGCCATCGGGCGAAAAGCCTCTTGGAGAAGAAGGGGGTCGCGTTCGAGGAGATCGACGTGACCTACGACCCCGCCAAGCGCGCCGAGATGAGCGCGCGCGCCGAGGGGCGCGAGACGGTGCCGCAAATCTTCATCCGGGGCGAGCCGATCGGCGGCTCCGACGAGCTCATCGCGCTCGAGGCCGCGGGCAAGCTCGACCAGCTCTTGGAGAGGGCCGCATGAGCGAGCGTTTCAAGGTCGCCTGCATCCAGAACAATGCGGGTCCCGACATCCTGCCCAACATCCGCGAGGTCGACCGCCTGGCGCGCTCCGCGAGTGCTGCGGGGGCGAATTTCATCCTGACGAGCGAGAACTTCACCAGCATCGAGTTCGGTGCCGAGCGCTCGCTTGACAAGGCGCTGCCCGAGGCGGAGCACCCGGCCGTGCCGCATTTCACCGCCCTTGCCAAGGAGCTCGGCGTTTGGTTCCTGATGGGCTCGCTCACCATCAAGCTGAGCTCAAGCAAGGTCAACAACCGCTCCTATCTCATCGACGCCGACGGCCGCATCGTCGCGCGTTACAACAAGCTGCATCTCTTCGACGTGCAGCTCAAGGCGGGCGAGACCTACCGGGAATCGGCGACCGTCGAGCCGGGCGATCGCGCCGTCCTCGCCGAGACCCCTTGGGGGCTGCTCGGCATGACCGTCTGCTACGACCTGCGCTTCGCCTATCTCTACCGCGCGTTGGCGCAGGCCGGCGCCGGCTTCCTCACGATTCCTTCGGCCTTCACCAAGACGACGGGGCAGGCGCATTGGCACACCCTTGTGCGCGCCCGCGCCATCGAGACGGGCGCCTACGTCTTCGCTCCCGCCCAATGCGGCCAGCACGCGGGCGGACGCAAGACCTACGGCCATTCGCTCGTCGTCGATCCCTGGGGCGAGATCTTGGCGGACGGCGGCGAGGCGCCGGGCTATATCATCGCGGAGGTCGATCCTTTGAAGATCGCGGAGGCGCGCCGCATGATCCCCTCGCTCGAGCACGACCGCGCCTTTAGCGGCCCCAGCGCAGCCGCCCGCCTGGCCCAAGCCGGCGAGTAGGCGGGTTTCACGCACCGTCGTAAGCCCCTCTCCCGCTTGCGGGGTCGAGCCGCAAGGCGGATCGACGAAGGGGCCCATCCCGAAGGGATGGGAAGGGTGAGGGAATGCCAGATGCCGGCGTCGTCCCTCACCCTCCCACGGCCTCGCGGCCGCGGGTCCCCCCTCTCCCGCAAAGCGGGAGAGGGGCTGATAGCGGGCTTGACCTTCCCCTGGTAGGAAGCCCCATCTTCGTACGACATGCACCCGACCGACGATCCCGTGACCACGTCTCGGCCCACCTCTCTGGTGCCTGATCCGGTGTGCGGCATGCTGGTCGACCCGGCCACGGCCGAGGAGAGCGGCGAGCATGCGGGCAAGCGCTACTACTTCTGCGGCGCCAAGTGCCGCGAAAGGTTCCTTGCCGAGCCCGCGACATATTTGAGCGGGCGCGATCACGCGAGCCGCACGCCGGACCGGGCGGCGGCGGCACTTGAGGCCGGCTCGTGGACCTGCCCCATGCACACGGAGATCGTGCGCAACGGGCCGGGGAGCTGTCCCATCTGCGGCATGGCGCTCGAGCCCATGCTGCCGAGCGCTGCCGCGGAGGAGAACCCCGAGCTCGCCGCCATGACGCGGCGCTTCTGGTTCGGCGTCGCACTCTCGCTCCCGCTCGTCTTCCTCAGCATGGTCGATGAGCTGGTCGGCCGCCCGCTCGCGCACGTGCTCTCGCCGCGCGCCTCGACAGGACTGCAGCTGGCGCTCGCGACGCCGGTCGTGCTTTGGGGCGGGGCGCCCTTCTTTGCGCGCGGCTGGGCCTCGCTTCTGACCCGGCGTCTCAACATGTTCACCCTGATCGCGATCGGCACGGGCGTCGCCTACGCCTATAGCCTCGTGGCTGCCCTTTTCCCGGGAATTTTTCCGCCCTCCTTCCGCGGCCAGGACGGCGCGGTCGGGATTTATTTCGAGGCGGCCGCCGTCATCACCACGCTCGTGCTCCTTGGCCAGGTGCTCGAGCTCAGGGCCCGCGCGGAGACCTCGAGCGCCATCCGAGCGCTCCTCGACTTGGCACCCAAGACCGCGCGCATCGTGCGCGATGACGGCCGCGAGGAGGATATTCCGCTCGATCGGATAATGGCCGGCTGCAAGCTTCGCGTTCGGCCGGGCGAGAAGGTCCCGGCCGACGGCGTCGTGCTCGAAGGCCATAGCTCGATCGATGAATCGATGATCTCCGGCGAGGCGCTGCCGGTCGAGAAGGCGGCCGGCGACAAGGTGACCGGAGCCACGCTCAACGCCTCGGGCAGTTTCCTGATGCGCGCCGAGCGGGTCGGCGCCGACACCCTCCTCGCCCGGATCGTCGCCATGGTGGCCGCGGCGCAACGCTCGCGGGCGCCGATCCAGCGCCTCGCCGACCGGGTCTCCGGCTGGTTCGTGCCCGGCGTGGTGCTGACGGCCCTTGCCTCCTTCGGCGTCTGGGCCGTCTACGGCCCGGCGCCGGCGATGAGTTTTGCCCTCCTCAACGCCATTGCCGTGCTCATCATCGCTTGCCCTTGCGCGCTTGGCCTGGCCACGCCGATGTCGATCATGGTCGGCACCGGGCGCGGGGCGATGGCCGGCGTCCTCGTCAAGAATGCCGAGGCGCTCGAGCTCATGGAGAAGATCGACACGCTGGTCTGCGACAAGACCGGCACGCTCACCGAGGGCAAGCCGCGCCTCATGGGCGTCGCCACGATCGGAGATGTCGGCGAGGGCGAGCTGCTGCGGCTCGTCGCGAGCCTCGAGCGCGGCAGCGAGCACCCGCTTGCCGCCGCCATCGTGAAAGGAGCGGAGACGCGCGGGATCGCGCTCGCTCAGGTCTCCGACTTCCGCTCGCTGGCGGGCAAGGGTGTGGTCGGCACCATCGGCGGCAGGAAGGTGGCGGCCGGGAATGTCGCTCTGTTGCGTGCCTTGTCGATCGCTCCCAGGGATCTTCCCCTGCGGGCCGAAGCGCTCCGCAAGGAGGGGCAGACCGTGATGATGGCGGCCGTCGACGGCGAGGTCGCCGGCCTCGTCGCGGTCGCGGACCCGATCAAGGAGACGACGAGCGAGGCCATCGAGGCGCTCAAGAGGGACGGCGTTCGCGTGGTCATGCTGAGCGGCGACAGCCGCACCACGGCGGAGGCAGTGGCGCGCCGGCTCGGCATCGAGGAGGTGTTCGCCGAGGTGCTGCCGGAAGAGAAGGCGGCGGCGGTCAGGCGCCTCGCGGAAGAGGGCCGCGCGGTCGCGATGGCGGGCGACGGCATCAACGATGCCCCTGCGCTCGCCGAAGCGCGCGTCGGCATCGCCATGGGCACGGGTGCGGACGTGGCGATGGAAAGCGCTGCCATCACGCTGGTCAAGGGCGATCTCCGGGGCATCGTGCGCGCGCGCCACCTGAGCCGCGCCGTCATGCGGAACATCCGCGAGAACCTGTTCTTCGCCCTCGTCTTCAACGCGCTCGCGGTGCCGATCGCGGCGGGCGTGCTCTACCCGTTCACCGGGCTCCTCCTCAACCCGATGATCGCGAGTGCCGCGATGAGCGCAAGCTCGGTGCTCGTGATCGCCAATTCGCTCAGGCTCCGGCGCGTGAGGTTATGACGAGCGCAAGCTATTTCCAGAATTCCTTGGACGCGATCCGCGCGCCCTCGGCCAGCGCGGTCAATTTGGCCCAGACGACGTCGGGATCGACCGCCGCCTGGCCGACCCAGGTCCCGTAACCGCAATCGGTGCCTGCGACGACGTTCTCGCGGCCTACGAGCTTGGCATAGCGGGCGAGGCGCTGCGCAACGACCTCGGGATGCTCGATGAAATTCGACTTCGATTCGAGCACGCCGGGAATGAGCAACTTGCCGTCCGGCAGCTTGACGTGCTCGAACAGCGCCCACTCGTGAGCGTGGCGCGGATTTGCGGCCTCGAAGGAGATCGCGCATGGCCGCGCGAGAAACACGATATCGATGATATCGGCGAGCGGCACGTCGCAGTGGTGAGGGCCCTCGTAGTTGCCCCAACATACGTGCATGCGGAGCTGCTCGGGTGGAATGTTTGCGAGCGCGTGGTTGAGCGCCTCGACGTGCAGGCGCAGGCGCTTGCGGAATTCCTCGAGCGTGAGACTTGCATATTGGATATGGCGGCCCATGGCCAGATCGGGGCAATCGACCTGCAGCACGATGCCGGCCTTGGCCACCGTCTCGTACTCGTGGCGCATGGCGTCCGCAATGGCGAAGAGATACGCCTCCTGGCTCGGGTAATGGTCGTTCCGGAAGAAGAGCGATATCACACCCGGCGAGGCGGCACTCATGAAGGCGCCGGTCGCCTTCGCTTGTCGAAGCGCCGCCTCGAGGTTAGCCGCGTCCGCCGCTGCCGCCTCCCGGTCACGCACACCGATCGGACCATTGCAGGCCGGGGTCTTGCGGCGGGAGCGGCCCGGATCGCCGAACACGCGCTGGGCGAGACGGGGGAAGTCGACCAGGTCCTGGTACACGAACGTGTTGCCGGTGCCGCCGAAGCCGGTCAACCGATCCTTGGCGTAGGTGGCGTAGCTCGGCTTGGACATCTCGCCGTCGCTCACGAGATCGACTCCGGCCGCGCTCTGCTTTCGCACGACTTCGGCCACGGCCGCCCGCACCTCGACGGCGAGTGCCTCGCGATCGACCGGAACGCCCTCTTCCTTGGCGTACATCGCGCGAATGAGACTCTCCGGGCGTGGCAGGCTGCCGGTGTGCGTGGTCAGGAAGCGCTCGGTGCTCCGTTGCATGGTCTCTCCTCCCTCGGGCCAGCGGCCCGTTCGCTCAGCATGGCGACGCGGCATCCGAAGGTCGGTCTGACGCAAGCGTCGAGCGAACCCGGACAAACTTCGATCTTATGATAACAGGATGGGGTGCGGCACTATCTTGTCGACGCCTTGCTTCCATCGACATTCGGCCGCAGCCATTCATGACGGGCATCTCCCGGCATGGTCGAAGCCCCCTCTCGGAGTGGTTCGATAAGGTGCTGCGCGTCGCGCCGGAGCCGCTCGTCCGAACGGGCGAGGCGATCGAATGACGACGAGCGCACAGGAGATGGTGCTCGCCGTCTCCGGCCGCGCGGCGCTCATCAATCACGTCGTCACGCGCGATTGAATGCCCCGATATCGGGTCGGATCGATGCGTTGGCCGAGGTTCGGGGCTCGATCTTCGGCTCCGTGATGAATAATTGCGGCGAGCATCCGCGCGCGGTGCAGCGCCGGCCTATCGGGCTGGCCGCAGACGGTCGAGCCTGAGCCGATGACGCTGGTCGGTGAGACGCGAGGCGCCGAGCATCACGGCGGCGAGCGAGCCGAGTGCTGTCGAACCCGCGATCAGGAACATGATCAGCAACTGGTACTTGACGGCCTGCTCGGGAGCGACGCCCGAGAGGATCTGACCCGTCATCATGCCCGGCAGGGCGACAAGCCCGGTCGCCGACATGGAGTTGATGATCGGCAGCATGCCGCTCTTGAGCGCGCCGCGCGTCACCGTGCTGAACGCCTCCCAGCGCGTGGCGCCCAACGCCAAGCGCGCCTCGATCGCGTTGCGCTCGCGCGCCGCCCCGACCGTCAAAGTGTTGAGGCCTAGGCTGATGCCGTTCATCGTGTTGCCGAGGATCATGCCGAGGAGGGGGATGGCGAAGCGCGGATCGTACCACGGCTGCGGACGCACCGCGGTGGTCAGCGCAAGCACGGTGACGAGCCCGGCCGCCAACATCACGGTGCTGGTGCCCAGGCCATAGCTCCACCAGCCGGCGAATGGGCGTTCCTGGCGGGCGATGGACTCGCGCCCGGCGAAGGCGATCATGACAAGGGCGGCGAGGAGCGTCCAGAACGGCGACACGGCGTTGAAAAGGGCGTGGAGCACGAGGCCGACCAGCACCAGCTGGATCACCATCCGCAGCGTCGCCACGGCGATCTGCCGCTCGAGACCGAGGGCAAACCATAGCGAGAGCAGGCCGTTCGCCAGCACGAGGACGCCGGCGATGGCGACGTCGCCGTAGCCGAGCGGGACGAAATTCATCGCCTCTCCTCCCATACCCGCCCGGCCTCCACGCGCAGCCGCCGGCTGGCGAGCCGAGCGGCCTGTGCGGGATCGTGGCTGACCATGAGGATTGTCGTCCCGCGTGCGAGCGCCTCCCTGAGCAGCGTTTCGACGGCCTCGGCGGCGTTCTGATCGAGCCCGGAGGTGGGCTCGTCGAGAAGCAGCGCGCGCGGCCTCTGCACGAGCGCGCGCAGGAGCGCCAAGCGCTGGCGCTCGCCCGTCGATAGCCGGGCGACCGGCCAGTCGAGGCAAGCGACGGGCAGGCCCAAGCTCCGAGCCAGTGCCGCGGCCTCATCGCGATGCGCGAAATGCGCGCCGACCGCGTCGGCCCACCAGCCGGATTCGGCCGCGACATAGGTCACGCGCCGGCGCCACAGCGGCGCCGGCAGCGCCTCGCGACTCTCGTCGTCGAGCAGGATCTCGCCCTCGTTGGGGTCGAGGTCGGCGATCGCGCGCAGGAGCAGCGACTTGCCCGCGCCCGAGGGCCCGCTCACGACCATGCATTCGCCGTCCGCCAGCGCGAAGGGCTCGACGGTCAGGTGAGAACGGGAGAGGTGCCTAACGTTTAGCGAGGAGACCTCCGTCGTGCGGGCGGTAAAATCGCTCGGGGCCGCTTTCCATCGGCGGCACCTCGCGCTCCCGGCCGCCGCGTCATGATCGCCGGCTTCCACGACGACGCGGCCCCGGAGACGCTAAGCGCCGGGGCCGCGCGTCAACGTCGCCGCTCGCGCGTTACTTGCCCGGCTGCGGGGTGAGCCGGAGATAGGGCTTGAGCGCCTTCCAGCCCTTGGGGAACTTCTTCTTCGCATCCTCGTCCGTCACCGAGGGCACGATGATCACGTCCTCGCCATGCTTCCAATTGACCGGGGTGGCGACCTGGTACTTGTCGGTGAGCTGAAGCGAGTCGACGACGCGCAGAATCTCGTCGAAGTTCCGCCCCGTGGTCTGCGGATAGGTGATCATCAGGCGGATCTTCCGCTTGGGATCGATCACGAAGACCGTGCGTACGGTGTACACCTCGTCGTGCGCGGGGTGCATCATGCCGTAGAGGCTCGCAACCTTGCGGTCCGGGTCCGCAACGATCGGATAGGCGACCTTGGCATGCTGGGTCTCCTCGATGTCCTTGACCCAGCCTGCGTGCGAGCTCACCGGATCGACCGAGAGGCCGATCACCTTGACGTTCCGCTTCGCGAACTCAGGCGCGAGCTTGCCGACGTAGCCGAGCTCGGTGGTGCACACCGGCGTGAAATCCTTGGGGTGCGAGAACAGGATGCACCAGTTCTCGCCGATCCAATCGTGAAAGCGGATGCGCCCTTGCGTCGTATCCGCCTCGAAGTCGGGGGCCGTATCGCCAAGACGAAGGGTCATGGTCTCATCCTCCCATTCATCGTGCTGTGGCTGCCGCAGCGCGTTCCTCACTTAAGCCGTCGGCGGGCAAAGCTCAAGATGCTTTGTGTGAAATTGCCAAATTCTACAGGATATTCCCGTTATAGAGGCTCGGCGTCACGCTCCGCGACCGGCCCGGGGAGCTCGCTGAGCTCGTCCGGGTCGGCGGGACGGCTGATGGCGGCAAGACGCTCGATGGCGGCGGGGCGGGGCGCGTGCACGATGCCATGCTCATAGGCGACGACATGGAGCCGGCCGCGCACGCGCTCGAGCAGCTCGCCCGGCTCGAGCAAATGGGCGGGACTGGCGGGCTTGCCGAAGCGGGCGTTGCCGCGGGCGAAGGTCTCGTAGATGAGGAGTCCGGCCGGCTCGAGGGCGGCGAGGAGCTCGGCGAAGAGCGGGCGCCAGAGATAGTTCGTGACCACCACCGCGGCGAAGCGGCGGCCGGCGAAGGGCCACGGCCGGGCTTCGAGATCGGCCTCGACCAGCTCGATCCCGCTCCTTCCGCGCAAGTCCTCGAGCCGCGCGAGATCGATGTCGACCGCGGTCACGGGGTGCCCGAGGGTGCTGAAGAGCCGCGTGTGGCGCCCCGCGCCGCAAGCGATGTCGAGCACCGCGCCCTCGCGCTTGACCAGGCTCGCGAAGCGGCGCACCCAGGCCGAGGGCGGGCTCTTGCCATGAGGATCGTGGGGCGGGTGCGCTTCAGGGATGACCATGTTTCAAAACGCGCGAAGCTGTCCTACTATAAGGTTCGCTCGACCGTCATTACGAATGGCATGGCTGATCCATGATCGTCTACAGCCTCAATTGCGCGAAGCAGCACACGTTCGAGGCCTGGTTTCGCGACAGTGCCTCCTACGAGACCCAAGCCTCGCGCCGTGCCGTTGTTTGCCCCGAGTGCGGCAGCACCAAGGTGAGCAAGGCGCCGATGGCGCCGCGCCTCGCGCGCGGGCCGCGCGCGGAGGGTGAGCCGGCTAAGGGCCCGGCTGAGGGTGCGACGACTGCAGCGCCGGCGGCAAAGGAGTCGCCGGGCGGCCCGCAGCTGATGGCGCAGAAGGCGCTCAAGGCTCTCGTGCGGCAAGTCGAGGCGAATTGCGAGTATGTCGGAGAGCGCTTCGCCGAGGAGGCACGCAAGATCCACTACGGCGAGGTGAAGCGGCGCGATATCTATGGCGAGGCGAAGGACGAGGAGGCCGAGGCGCTTGCCGAGGAAGGGGTCGAGTTCCACCGCATTCCCTGGCTCCGGCGCAGCGATAGCTAGTCTCCTGATTCGGAAGTTCGTCTCACCCGGAAATAACCGTTATTGCGAGCGCAGCGAACCCCGGCGTACGCCGGGGCAGGGCGCTGGGTGCGAAACTCTCTGGATTGCTTCGTCGGCTTTGCCTCCTCGCAATGACGATAGCTTCCGTCATTGCGAGCCGAAGGCGAAGCAATCCAGGAGCTGGTCAAGTCACACTAGATCCTCATACAAATCGCGCCAAGCCGGGTTTGTAGACTCGATCAACGCCAGCTTTTTCTTGCGCGAGGCGCCCTTCGGGCGCCTCGCAATGCCACGTGTTTTCCTGATGTCGTGATTTTCAGAACCACGACGCTAGCTCCGCACCGCGCCTTCCCCTCAGCGCTGCGGCGGGATGACCGGAAGCAGCAGGTAGCTTTGCCGTCCGGGGCCGGAATGGAGCGTCACGGCCCCGCCGAACAGCTCGGGCGGACGGCTCAGCGGATCGTCGTGCAGGAAAGGTCCGCAGCCCTTGAGCTCGTTCTTGAAGTTCGAGAGCCGCACGCCCGGCCCGTCCCACTCATAGTCCTTGCCGCGCACCGTAAGCGCCAGGCGATGTCCGGGCGGAATGACGATGCCGGTCGGCCAGATCTCGACGTCCAATTCGACGGGCTCGCCGGGGACCAAGGGCAAGACCTCGTCGTGACTATGGTAGGGGCGGTAGGGCAGCGAGAGCCGCGGCTCGAGCTTGCGATGGGAGGCGCGCAGCCAGCCCTGGCCCACGGGCGTGTGCGGATCGACCGTGCCCGAGAAGACGACCTCCCGGCCGTCGGGGGCAAAGACGCGGAGCACGAGGAAGATATCGGCGTCCGTGGTCGCCGAGGAGACGAAGAGCTTTGCCGCGGCGGGACCGGCGATCTCCATCGCTTCGGGAAGCGGCGGGGTCGCGAAGGTGATGCCGTCGCCAAGTGCTGCATAGCTGAGCCTGCCCTCAGAGGCGGCCGGCTCGCGGGCGAGCGCCGACTTGCCGGTATCGAGATAAAGCTTCGTCCAGCGCGTGCGCGCAATCGGCCACGCCTCCTCGTGACGCTCGACGAATCTCTCGCCGGGATGGCGCAGCTGGAGCTGGACCGCAGGCTGGCTCTTCCAGCCGGTGTCCTCGCCCTTGAGGAAATGGCCGAAGAAGCGCTTCTGCAGCTTGACGCCGTAGTCCGTGTAGAAATGCGTCCAATGCTCGAGCCCGTGCACTTCGAGCCACTTCTCTTTCGAGGCGGCGCGCATGAAGCCCTCGAAATTGCCGCGCGGATGCAGCCCCTGACCGCCCCAGCTCGCCGCCGAGAGGAAGGGGGCCGTCACCTTCTCCCACGCCGGCGAGCGCGCGCGGTGATAGTCGTCGTCGAGGGGGTGCGAGCGAATCTCGGCGCCGAAGTCCGCGCGGTTGCGCACGAGCTCCTCCTCGGGGAGCGTCTCCGGCCCGCAGACGAGCTCGCCCGTCACCCGGCTCCTGGCCCCGCGCGTCCCCACCCCATGCTGCACGGTCTTGACCTGCGCGTCGTACCAGTTCGCCATGAAGGTCGAGAGGATGCCGCCGTGATAGCTCATGTCGCGATAGAAGTCGGCAGCCCCCTCCCAGGCGCACATGGCGGCAAGGTGAGGGGGCTGCAACGTGGCGACCTGCCACTGGTTGATGGCATAGTAGGAGATGCCGTTGAGCCCGACCTTGCCGCTGCTCCACGGCTCAGCAGCCGCCCACTCGATGCAGAGGCAGAGGTCCCGCGTCTCGCGCGGCGACCAGGGGTCGAGATAGCCGGGCGAGCGGCCAGCACCGCGCGAGTCGACGCGTACGCAGACATAACCGT